>DATBHO010000036.1:0-7053 GCA_036557405.1 Nitrososphaeraceae archaeon | reverse complement strand
ACTGTAAATAATGAGTAATAAGGTAAAAATAATAATTCCTCTTTACAATTTTATCTAACTTATGGATGTCGAAAGTAGAATTGCACTTGTTTTGAGAGAGCCTACAGAGGAAGTTGTGGAGGTGGAAGAACTAAGGAAAACTTTCGAGACTAATATAAAACCTCGCCATTACATTGGTCTAGAAATTTCTGGAAAACTTCATTTGGGGAGCTTGATTTTAACCGGATACAAAATAAATGATTTCATTACGGCTGGGGTTGATTGTAACGTATTTCTTGCCGATTGGCACACTTACATAAATAATAAGTTAGATAATGATTGGAAAAAAATAATTGAGGTATCGAAATACTATAGCGAAGCTTTCAAAATTTTTTGTCCTGGGGCAAAGATCATTTTAGGATCAACTCTATATGATAATCACGATGATTATTGGAAAAATTTTATGATCTTTAGTAAACATATGACATTATCGAGGACGTTGAGGGCGCTAACCATTATGGGCAGATCAGAAAAAGAAAAACTTGATTTTTCTCAACTGATGTATCCTTCGATGCAGTCTGCAGATATTAAGGCTTTAGATTTGGACATTGTTCATGCAGGAATGGATCAAAGAAAAATACACATGCTTGTACGAGAAATTTTCCCAAAATTGGGATGGAAAGTACCAGTCTCCATTCATCATCATTTACTTCCCGGTCTTAGTGAACCAACAAAATTTGCTTTGGATCTGACCGACCAAGACGATAATAGGATATCAAGTAAAATGAGTAAAACCAATCCAATGGCGGGTATTTCGATTCACGATGATGATAGTTCAATTAAAAATAAAATTTCAAGAGCTTATTGTCCTATTGGCGAATCAGAAAATAATCCTATATTAGAGATCATAAAGTATGTGGTCTTTCACAATTTTTCACAATTTAAGATTGATAGGTCTAGCAAATATGGTGGAAATATCGTATATGAAGATTATATAAATCTTGAACATGACTACAATCAGAAAAAGATTCACCCTAAAGATTTGAAAGACTCTGTTTCTATTTATTTGAATAAAATCATTGAACCCATTCGTAATCACTTTAAGGATTGGACTATAGTAAATGAACTTTGAACTGATATTACGAGTTACAAAGGAATAAATTAATATCAATCACCATATTCAAGATATTTTGAATAATACTTGTGATATCCTTATCAAAAATGCAAATGTGGTTATTCCCTTTAATGGTATTGTTAATACGAATATTCTTATCGAAAATGGAAAGATAAAAGCGTTAAGGAAAATAATTGGAAATGTTACTGTGGACAAAGTAATTAACGTGGAAGACAAGTACATTCTACCAGGTATAATTGATCCCCATGTTCATTATGGAGTTTATACTCCTATTGATAGGGCTGCAATAACTGAATCGATCTCTGCTGCGACGGGTGGAATAACAACAATAATGCGTATGATTAGACTTGAGGGCACCTATAGAAAAATTGTTAACCATCTCAATGCAAGCAAGGATACTCACATAACCGATTATGCTGTCCATGCTTCAATTCTGAACCCTGGTCAAATTAATGATATGAGATACCTGAAAAGCATAGGGATCAATTCCTTTAAAATTTATATGAATTTAGGATCTGATTTAAAAAAAATTCTTGTTGATCTCGAGCCCGGTAATCTATCGCTAAAGGAAATTGAAGTGGATATGACAGATAAATTTTTGACGGAGATCATTAAGAACGCTTCAGCCTTAAATTCTATAATACTAGTACATGCCGAGGACCATGCACTATGCTCTAAAAACATACGAGAGAGAATGAGGATGAATGAGCGAGTCACTTCAGACCTCCTCAAGTTGTGGTCATCATTAAGACCAGAATCGTCAGAAATCAATTCAATAAGGAAGATAATGAAAATTGCGTCAAGTTATAAGCCGAATCTGTATTTTGTTCACATTGGATCAGCAAAGGCCCTCTATGAAATTTCCCGAATTAAAAGATTATATCAAAACCTAAAAATTTGGACTGAAACATGCCCTCATTATCTGACACATAGTACTGATTATGATAATATCAAAGGTAAAGTAGTCCCACCTCTACGATCTAAGGGGAACCTTGTAAAGTTATGGCATGGCATAAGAACTGGTATCATCGATACTATAGGAACGGACCATGTTGCCAATGACTTAGAGACAAAAAAAGCAAAAGGTAATTATTGGAATGCCCTTTCAGGATTTCCAGGATTAGCCACAATGCTTCCAGTAATGTTAAGTGAAGGTGTAAATAAGAAAAGGGTCGATCTGACTAGGATATCTGAAATTTGTAGCGCGAATACGTCAAGAATTTTTGGGTTATTTCCAAAAAAAGGTACAATAATGGAAGGATCGGATGCCGATTTAACTATCGTGGATCTGGATAAGGAGCAACCCGTAAGTCCTGATATATTAAACTCTCATTCGGACTATACTATATATGATGGTTGGAAGCTAACTGGATGGCCAGTTATGACTATTGTTAGAGGAAGGATAGTCATGGAGGATGGTATAGTGGATCAATCTAATATTGGCCATGGTAACTTTATTGAAACTGCTAAAAATTCTCAATAATCAATTGGATATAAGTTGTAATTGTAGAGATACAGATCGTTTAAATTACATTTTGTCATCAATATTCACAGTTTGAGGAACATTTTAGAAGTACACGATATCAAAAAATATTTCCCACTAGAGACAAATGTATTTTCTTTTATGTACCATGGAAAAAAGGAGTATAAAAAGGCATTAGATGGTGTCAGTCTATACATCCAAGAAGGACGAGTTTCAGTCTTGGTTGGTGAATCGGGTTCTGGTAAAACTACATTGGCTAGGGTGATCTTGCGCGCAATTGATCCAGATTCAGGTTCAATAATTTTCAATGGTAATGATATTACCAGAAAAACTGGCAAAGAACTTCGGAATTTTCGCAAACAAGCACAAATGATTCATCAAGATCCTTATAGTTCACTTAATCCACTAATGAAAGTCTTTGATATCATAAAAGAACCGATTGATATTTTCTATAAAGAGTACTCAGATGAAGAACGAACTAAAAAGATCCTTGCGGTTTTGGATGATGTTAGTCTTAAGCCATCCACAGTATTTGCAGAAAAGTATCCGCATATGTTATCTGGAGGTGAAAGACAGAGAGTTGCTATTGCCAGATCCCTAGCTATTGAACCAAAGTTAATAATAGCCGATGAGCCTGTTTCTATGCTTGATGTTTCAATTCGAGGACAGATCCTCCAGATAGTAAAGCAACTAAGTGTTAATCGCAAAATAACTGTTATCTACATTACTCATGATTTGACAACCTCAAGATTAATTGGAGACGAAATCTCTGTCATGTATGCCGGCAAGATTGTTGAGAGTGGTTCGATAGCTAGTGTATTTTCAAATCCACTTCATCCCTATACCCAAGCGCTGTTAGATGCCGTTTCTGAACCTAAATTTCAGAATGTTGACAACGAAAAGGTAGTTAGAGTAAAAAATTTTGATTCGGCACCTGCAAAAACTGGTTGCAAGTTTTTCAACAGATGTCCATACAGTATGGACATATGTAAAAGTGAACCCCGATTGGAAAGTAAAGGGCAAAATCATAATGTATCATGTTTTCTTTATGACAAAGAGCAAAAATAGAAATTAAACCAAAACATAATTAATTAACCATACCCTTCAGATTTTTAATCGCTAATCTGAAGATCTTTAAAATGCAATCAGTCCACAATGAATGAAAGTAGAAAAATAAAAAGCGGATCGGTATTCTTCTCTATGAACATCCTTCCATCTTTTGTATAAAGTAGCCGTTTTGTTGTATACTGTCTTCTACTACTTTTGGTGCTTCCTGAACGTGACAAAATTGACATTCCTCTTGTGTCATTGTTTGTCCATCCTGACCAGCGTTTTTTAGATATTCCTTTCCATATTCTATTGCTTTTTCATGGGGAGTCGAAGATTCCACGATAACATCAAAGTGCATAATCTTTCCATCCTTCTTTGTAACATATGTATCATATACTGCACATTCCATGGCAATATGGTAATAACAATCTCTATTTATTCTATTCAATAGTTGCAAAAAAAATTATTTTCAATGCACGCGAACTATGAATATACACTGATGATTATTATAGGTCAGTGATGCCATAATGTCTGTGCGCTTAACAAGAGAAGAGGAAGATGCGCTAGATGAGAAGCATGGTCAAGCGACTTCAATGGCATACAAAATCCTGCTGTCAATAGGCAAGGCAACTGATGCAGAGAAATTAATTCCTGTAGACTGGGTCCACCTTTCTGGTGTAAACTATAACACAATAGGCGATGCAGGAGTTAAGTTTCTTAGAGAATATAGTGAAGGAACACGCTTCCAAGTTCCCACTACAATAAATCCAATGGGATATGACACCCTGAAACAAAACAACCTTTCTAACAATTTCAAAAGAAGCCAGATTGAAATAGCCAAAGCTTATGAAAAAATGGGATCGATTCCTTCATTTTCATGTATTCCCTATGAATTATTTCAATTACCCAACAGGGGACATAATGTTAGCTTCGCAGAAAGTAGTGCAGCGGTAATCGCAAATTCAGTATTTGGTCTACATACCAACAAAGAAAGCTCTCTCAGCGCCTTAGCAAGTGCCATAACTGGCAAGACTCCATACTCGGAACTTAGAATTGACAGGATAAGGAATCCTAAGATCAAAGTTAAAATAGAAACGAAGCTCAATACAGAACTGGATTATGGATTATTGGGATATTTCTCTGGAAAATCCACAAAAGAAAGCTGTATTTCATTCGGTCAGTTTGCTAGTAACATAGACATGTATAAGACTAAGTCTTTGGCCGCTGCATTGGGTACGTCTGGTGGATGCGGGATGTTCTCTAATAAGGAAATAAATGGTGAAAGTATTTCGTTTGGGAAAGAGGAGCAAAAATCAGTAATGGATGAGCTCAATACTACAGAATCAGGGGACGTAATAGCTCTTGGGAGTCCTCAACTTGGAACATTTGAATTAGAGTTATTATCAAATATGATAAATGGCAGGAAATTTTCGAAAAAATGCATGATCTTTTGTCCGCGCTCCATATACGAAAAAACATGTAGTTCCGGAATTGCTCAGAACCTTGAAAATGCTGGTGGAAGTCTTATCTGTGATGCATGTACATGCTTGTCGCCTCTGTTAACGCATGAAGAATATGATGGAGTAATAACAAACAGCGTAAAGGCTGCTCACTATCTCAACAAATCCAACGGCGTATCAGTATGTCTGACCGATTTAAAATCCATAATAAGAAATTACACACGCTAAAAGGTGTACTATGAACTATTCTTTAAGATGTAAAGTAATTGTAGGCGGTAAGGCAAGTGGAAGGATTATTGCAACTAAGCAACCTATCAACTTCTTATCCTCGGTGGATCCTTTAACTGGAATAATTACTGATAAGAATCACGAATTGTACGGAGATTCGATTAAGGATCATGTTTTAGTTTTTCCATCCGCGGTCGGAAGTAGTGTGGGTGCTTATTCTATTTTTGCGTTAAAGTCAAATCACGTATCACCTTTAGGAATAATTTGTACATCAAAGACTGATATTGTGACTGCATCAGGCTGTGCAATTGCAAATATACCATTGCTTGAAGTTTGCAGAGATCAAGTTATTCCAATAATTGAAAATTACAATGAAGCACTAGTAGATGGAATTTCGGGAATCCTGCAAATTAAAAAGGTTTAATTTAATTCAAATAATTTTATTCAAAAGGTGCATGGCATTTGACGGGCGAACGGATCCGCAATGGATATGAAGAGAAAAGTCCGTGCACCTCAAAAGTTTTAGAATTTAGACGAAAAAAATAAGTTTAATTAGGAATGATAAGAATCTACTAAAGGTCACTGACTGCATCCTAGAAGTAAGACTATCTATCTTAAAATAAAGGACTTATATAAAAGGTCGATCTGTTCCAAGCGAACATGGTTTATAGAAACAATGTCATGTAGTGAATGTGGTCAAATAGTCTCTAATTATTAACCAAAGTGAGTAAATTACGGACTTTGGAAGTTCCCAAGTTATCCAATTTATGGTGTCAATAATAATTTAGAATTTACTTACTATATTAGGTTTTTGCCAAAAGATCGGTATTATTTGTCAGAGCGTGTTAATCAACACTAGCAATCTTACCTGATTCCATTGGTCCCTCAATTTGTTTTATGCATATGTAATTACTATTGTTGTCATGGTAAAGATCTGACATGGTTAATACTCTAAAACCATTGTCATGTAAATATTTCATTTCTTTGTCAAACAAGTCCATATCAGTATTGTAGTCTAATGTTGATGGTTCTCCAATTCTATAACATATGACTATGGGAAATGCGTTAATCGTTCCATCTGTATCATACTTATCTTGACTGTTCAAAACTTGGATAAATCTTTCAAACAGGCCAGAATTGCTATATGAGTTTACCATCCTCGAGAAGTCATGACTCCAGCCACTAATTGTGAGTACGTTAGCGGAGTCAAGATGCAGGCCATCTTTGTCTGTTCTGCAGTACGTCTGAGTTGACTGATTATCCAAACCACCGCACTGCAAATAACTAATTGGGCTATTTGCAGTTCTGGCCAAATCGTAATATTTTGATACTATTTTAGTTATCTTCTTGTCACTTGAACCATCATTGAATGGGTACCCAAAACTTGTGACTTCGATCCCATGATCTTGAAGACATTTCTTTGACTGGCCTACTTGATATTCAATTTCCTTTTTTGATAAATTACCTAAATGCACATGGTTCATGCTATGGTATCCGATATCATGTCCTTCTTTACACAGAGCTTCTACTTCATCCCAGTTCATGTATCCTTTTTTATTGCCTACGTAATTACAAACTACATAGAACGTTGCCTTAAATCCGTATTTGTCAAGAATTGGTTTTGCATGTGTAAATTGGCTCTTTCTATTATCATCAAAATTTAAGATAACAAACTTATTGTGTTACATATCTTTAGTAACATCTGCTGTAAGTGTTCC
>DATBHO010000035.1:0-14156 GCA_036557405.1 Nitrososphaeraceae archaeon | reverse complement strand
GAGTCATATAGAGTAGTTTATGATTATATTCATGGCCGGGTCCTAGAATTCTGGTTTGATTCAAATGAGGGTGTCTTGGTAAATTGAATATTTCCGAAGCAGAATCGCCCTATGGCTTTATGGCCAAAACTTGTGGATGCTACAATAAGAAGAGAAAAGTGGCGTATACCTTGATTGATAGCTACCATAGTTTATGTCACGATAAGAAGGACTTAATATTAGGTCAGATTGAAGCATGTCAAAGGTTGGTAAAGTACACGGCACAGTACGGTAGGGACGAGGTAGACAGACAAGCTATAGAGAATGAAATATATGAATTGAAAATGGTCCTTGACCTAATTCAATAAAATTATGATTCATCTTTAGGTATCTATTGCTACTAGAACTTGAAACACTGAATCAAGGTTAGCACTCCTAAAAATAATTGAGTCTTAAAGATACCTATCAGCGAATATCGATTACATCTGATTGATTTATGATATTGCTAACGATTGGTGACAGTTAATTCATTTTTACTTGGAAATTGGCGTCGGTAGATATTAATAGTATTGACGTCGAATAATAGTTAGTTAAGGACAAATGCCTATGCTAATGTTAAAATGCAAGAACTGTGGTGAAGTGTTTCCCGGTGTTTATATACCTGAGGATACCAAAAAAGGTTTAAAATTAACCATTAATTCTGCAGCGTCACATGTGTGTTCAAGGGGACACAAAAACGATTATTCATCTGATGATTATATGGACTGGTCCGGACCTGAAACATTCTGAAAATTAAACAAAATGCTATACTGGTCACATATCCTGACGATTTCAGCAAGCAGGAAGGAAAAGGTTTGGTGGAGTCATTAGGCAATGTGAATATTGTAAAGTCCTTTACTCAAAAAAACCTAAGGCACACGAAATATGGTCTAGGTTCAGGCAAGGTCGAAGAAATTAAACAATTTCTTCAACATACTAAATCTGACCAGATTATTGTTGATGAGCATATGACACCTAAGCAGATCTACAATTTAGAGAAGTCAACTGGTATAAAGGCAGTAGACAGAGAAAGGCTAATTCTCGATTTGTTTTACATTAGATCTACCACGAGTGAAGCAAAATTACAGATTCAGCTCGCAGAAATTAAATACGAATTACCGCGGATAAAAGAAAATGCCAAGCTTTTAGTAGGTAACGAGAGACCAGGAAAAGGTGGCAGTGGAGAATACATCGTTGACGTAAAATTTAGGGATCTGAAGAGGAGGATGGGATTCATTTTAGAAAAGTTGGCAGATTCTAGAAGAAAACGTGATCTTTACCATAATCAGCGAATAGAGAACAAAATGCCGATAGTTTCTCTAGTGGGGTACACAAGTTCGGGTAAAACTACCCTCTTCAACTTGCTAACTATGGAAAGTAGGAAAACTTCTGAAAATTTATTTACAACTCTCTCAACTACGACAAGATCCTTTGTTATTAATGGACAGAAAATTTTGCTTAGCGACACAGTTGGATTCATAAGACGGCTCCCTACTTATATGATTGAGGCGTTTAAGTCGACCCTTGAAGAGTCTCTTCAGGCGGATATCATTCTTCTTCTTATTGATTCATCAGATCCTGTGGACAAAATAAAAGAAAAATATTACAGCTGCATCAACATCTTACAAGAGTTGAATGTAAACAAAGAAAAAATTGTAATTGTTTTTTCAAAAATAGACAAAGCTGAATTTGATGATGTTAATAAGACTTTAAAGGAGTTAAAAATAGCGCATCCAATAATTGTATCGCCCAAGTCAGGATATGGTATAAGCAAACTTAGAAAATCGATATCACAAAAAATTGTGTCATAGATTGTAAAGATAGTGAATCTATATCATTTTAGCCCAATTCATTACCTTAATTTCTGGTCATTTACGGTATCTTGGCCTTGGTAAGAGCCGAACAAAAAAGTTTGACGGGATAAAAATTATTCGCATTTGACTTCCAAACACGGTAATCCCGGCAATCGTTTTCAATATTATTTAAGTTATCTAGTAACAACGTGGTTCCAGTTAAAAGATAATTGCGGAGATGATTCTTTATAATACGACTGTAATTCATTCAACCTTTCCATTGAACCTGCACAATCCATAACTTCTAGGTAAATGGAATCGGTCCTCATTAGTTGCAAAAATGAAAAGACTTGCTCATTTGTAACACCGTGCTTTACGTCATAGTCAATTCTCTTAATTACTCTGCTTATTTTCCCATACTTATTATTCAACCTTATCTCCCATCGCGTCGCATTTTCAGATAATCCTCTCACAAACCTAACAACAGTTTGTTCCATATGTTTAACATGCCAATCCCGCATAGGGAAACTATTTTGTTTCAAACAAACTCAATATAATGTACTCAAATGCCTTATATAATGTAGCGTATTGACTCTAATGGAAATTTAACATCGAAAGCCTCTTTGCCTCAAATCTCACAATTCCAACTATTATGAGTAAAGAAATATTACTAATGCACAGGAATAAATTGGGTTCATTAGCTTTGGTAGAGTTAAATGATTAGTAGGTGTCATTTATTACTTGGCATTGCATGTGATAAAGTATCCATTCCATCTTACTATTGGGGAAACCAACCATAAACATTTTATACCTTGTTCTATTAATTCAGTTAACGTTGGTGGGTTGAGATCCCTCTTTTCCCATCAATGTTTTGATTGGTTCTGTCCACTAGAATCATACAAAATATTAGCCATTTTTCCCAATTCTAAATTCTAAAAGATTTTGAAATTCTCAGTAACCAATAATTTGTATCTGATAGTAAGTAATGACTCTAGCATAAAACTAAGAATCCATTTTTTGTAATTGTTGTCCAGTATTAACTTTAGTCTTGGCCTTAGTCATGCGTTGAGGCACGTAGGAAATACCATGATCCAACTTTAGGTGACTCAGAAATGCAACCCCGTTATTTACATTATCTTTAACTATTAAGTTTCTTCCACACTCGCTACACCGGATTATGTGCTCATCTTCAAATATCATGCACTATCTTGTATTACGAGATATTATAATTAAACGATAATTTATTGATCTTTCTTTCTATAAGCTCAAGTCATAAATTTCTCGGCGGATCAAAAGGCTAAATACCTAGTTAGTAAAACACTACATGAACGGTTCGAATCCAACGGACCTCAAATGTCAAAGAAACTAAATACTTTTCCAATTATTTATTCTTACCAAGAGAAACTAGAAATTCTAAATCCGGCCCATCTGGAAGTCCAATTCATCCCTCCATGTTTCTACCAACGGATTATCTAAGTATACGATTGTTCCCTAAAACCCGGGAATCAAAGTTTCGTCGATATCGCGCCTCATATAATTTTACCTTTCAGAGGTATTAATTCAAGTCACGTGAATGTTTTGTAACAAATTCCATAATTCTTGACAGAACTAGCAACTCCAGTAGTAGAATACAGAAACATGGGAGACGAAAAGAAAAAACAAACAAATCTTGAAATGAACAAATTATGAACTCCGACTAGTGTGAAATTCCACAGGTTCCCACAAAACACAAGCTAAACTCTATCGGTATTAGTAACAAATTGATATGATATTAAGTGAAGTTTTTTTCTGTTGTTTAGTAATGGTTTATAATGTACATTCATTATACTTAATTAGAGAAGATATAATTGTTAGAAAAGACATTCAAAAGTATCGAGCCCTTTGCGTCAAGTGCAGAAAAGAATTCGAGATTTTGCATAAGATGCGGAGAACCTGCAACCATGTTAGTCAAATACGATACCGAGGGGGCAATAATAATAGAGAAGTATTGCGATAGATGCGCTAAAGAAATTGAAGAAAGTTCAGCTAAATAATGCCAAACAAATTTTGGCCACAAACACCATAATATAGTAACAAATATGTTAGATAGAAGTTAACTTGTCGATAAGATGCTTAGGATATTCAAAGACAGTAGGGTAAAAGCAATTGTCAAGAGGATAGATTATAATTATTTCAATTATTGTTCCACCTCCGAATTGAAATATCCAAAGGAAATTCTGCGCTGTAAAGACTGCAGACAAAAAATTAGGGTTAAGCCGTGGCATCGATCCAAAATACTGGATTCCAAGAGAATCTAATTATTTCTTAAAATATTGATGTTCTCAGTTAACGAAACGGCAGAACGCTTGTAAAATCAGTGCTAAATAAAATAATTCCTGATTAGGTCCTTTGATAATTACCATAACCGAAGTGGTTTGGTTTTCCTCTATTCTCAAATGTACGCTCTTTTGGCGGTGGCGGGCTATCATTTTCATGACCCGGATGCGATCTTATGTGGAGCCAATATTGTGAAGGAGAAATAGGACTCTTACAAATTGGACAGTTTTGATGATCGCATTTATGATAACCTATGAAATTAGGATGGATAGTCAAGTTACACTTATCGCACTTATTTTTTTCCAAAATTGTTCTAAATTTAGTATTTAATATGCACAATAAAGGTGTATTGATTGATCATTCAATGTTGATATAAACCATATTGCTCTGATGCCGTGCTATTGGGTGAATCACGACTGGCACTAGAAGGTTAAGAACATTTTTGAATAAATAGACTTATTTGAATCGTTGTAAATTAGAATTTTAATGAACACCACTAATGACATGTATAGTTCCGGGAACAGTAAAAACGATCAGTTTAAGTTCATCGGTCAGTATTATATTTCATTATATAAAAAATCCAGACTTGAACGGTCTAGTCTGATTGGAGTATAGTTAGAATGGAAAAACCAAAGCCGAAAGTGACACCAATTGTTGTTCCGGATGATAAATTACAATTTCTAAAGAAAAAATTAGATAATCCAGACTTGGCACTGGATATCAAAAGAGACCTTGTCAAGGAAATAATGGGTGGTGAGTGTGCCGTATGTCAAGGGATGCCTACAAAGATAGCAAGTTATGATATGGATGGGATAACGTTAATCGAGAAATATTGCGATAGATGCTTTGAAGAGTCTAATTCCTAGAAGTAGTTTCATTCAGATTATACAAATGGTTGGAGCAATGATCGCAATGATTAGGATCCAAATGAATTTTCAGATAACCCCTATGGGCCCGAAAATTATGTCAAAAATGGTTCACAAACCTCCGGCTATAGACCTATTAGTAGGTTTATGGACCTGATTTTGTTTTATTTTGATTATAATTTGTAATTAAGGAATACTCATCACTTTGTGCATTGATAGCTACTGACTTTATTTTCTCTGGATTATTTGTATAGAAAGACAATTCGAATGGTGCTTTTTTATTAGGACCAATTATATCTGGATTTGTATATTCGTAGTCGACGTTTACCACTTTGTGTTTATCATCATAAAATATACCTGATACTTTTACCGAATTGGCATCGACTTTTCCCTGATTCATTACTTCACCAAGGACCTTATAACTATTTGAGTCCTTAGAATTTCTTCCTACACTCAACTGAAGAGCTTCTGGCTTAACCTTTTCGGATTGATTAAAACTGGATGTTAATATATACTTACTATTGCTAGGTAACTTTTCGTCCAAGTAAATATCGAATCCAGATTTGCTTCCAGGCTTTATCTGATAATCGCTAGTGTAAGTATCACCAGTTGCTACAAGTAAGCCGTTCTTGTCATGTACACTGGCTGTTATTCGGACTAATTCAATAGGATATGTAAAGTTATTTTTCACTTCTCCTACTATCGTGTCTGACTTTAATGCAGAATATATTATAGCAGGATTTGGTCCACTATCTTCACTTTTTGTCCCATTAAAAATTGGATTTGAATAATTCTCATTTGTGGGAATCTCAACCTGAGCGTGTGTTGGATTCATATACATGCTAGAGAGAATCAATCCGAGGGCAGCAGTTAGAGAGCATAAGAAAATTGACATCAAGAATTTTGATTGCGGAGCGTAAGATTGCCTCATAAATCTAGTCCCTAACATAGCATATATAGCTAATATTCTCGGCTTGAGCGTTAGGTGCTCATTGATCTTAGTTGAGCTCATACTCATTATACTGATTCAAAATAGATAAATTTAATGTCCAAATGTATCGTTAGCGAACGAATTATCTTTCTATCTATTACCTAATAGACCGAAGGATTCTATTTGTTTAGAACTGTTTAACTTGTATATTATCGCGGTGCATAAAATATTATGACTGCACCAAGAACCGCTACCATAGAACCTATAATTTCAAATTATCCGGTCTCTTTTTGTCTACTAACATTCCCCATAAAATTGAAGAAATAATAAAAATCCTCCGTATGCAGCATATATCTTGCCAAAATTTGATGGTTGCAGTGTAGGAATTATACCATAAGTATAAAGTATGATTCCACCAACAATACCAAAGATTATTTTCTTTTTCTGTCTAATCCACAACCACACTAAATATTCTCCAGCAATTTCAGCGAGTGTTGCGAGGAGAAACAATCCCACTGAAGTAATAATATTGGTAGTAGCACTCAATTACTTTCACCAGATATCAATTAATTACAATCCCCTGTCTGCATGTCGGTTATAATCGCCTTTATTATGGCGGTCTTCATGTTAGTAGTCCTGGGACGCCAAGCGAAATGAATTACCTTCCATAATAAATAATTAGATCAGCACGAGATAATACTAAATCCGTAATAATAATGATAATTTCGAATCAAAAGATAAAAAAGGCGATAACCACTGCTCTGGCTGATGAGGATATGATGAAGATAATGAATTCGGTTACCGATGAATCAAAATCCTTACGGTCTATCATGATCGAGCGAAATATAGCATATACTACTGCATATAGAAAGGCTAAATGGCTTTTAAACCAGTCACTGCTCGTAGTTGAGAGATTTGAAATTACACCGGATGGTAAAAAATCAAGCCTGGTCCGATCCACACTACGTTCAATTGCTGTCAAGTATAAACAGGATGGCACTGTTTCTGTGGAAGCAATAGAAAATGTTAATGCTTTAAAAAAGGTAATGAAAAATTTTTTCTCTTTAGAATAAAATATTTATGATATACATGTCTAGGCTAGATGCTGTCCGGTGGTGTATTTTCTAGGCTTTTGATACTTCTTTGAGAATTATATAATCGCGTCCATATGACAATGGTCAGAAAAATTGTTGCACCAGCATGTATCTGTGACCCTAACCCATCCGGCAAACTCAAAAGTGTGCTGATTTCTTTGATTTCAAATAGTTCTCCTATTATGTATAGTCCAATGAAAAGTGATATTAAAAATTGAAAGTTCTTTATACTCCGAGATTTAATTGATGACCATCCAAAGATAATCAATGATATTGAAAAAAGGATTGATGTAATTATAGACATATATGGAATGGTTTCAGCACTAAAATCTAGAATCAAATTATTTACTAACCTTCTTCTCTTTTTCTCCTCTGCTTATCTTTTTTATTGAAAAGAAATAGTAGACTGCGAATATTGTCATTGCTACTGCGGACAGTGGTTCAAGAATTCCCTTTGAGAGTATCTTTAGATCAAACATCCCAGCCACATGATAAATGAATTGTACTAGCATAAAAATACCTAACAGTATCATCAATTTTACAAGAAGATCGCTTCCAATCTTTTGATTACTCGACTTCACAATAAAGTAAATTGGAACTACGAAAGCTGCAAAATAAAAGATTGCATCAATAAAATGATATTGGATTTGTATCAACTTTCTAGGTTACCTTCTCATTCTCAATCGAATTTGTGTAAGATATGCACTCAAACTTAAAAATGGATCTACGATATCCACATCTGACATCCGAGATTCAGATTTGTCTGGCCATTTATATTAAAAAGTAAATTAAGTAGACAGCACGAAAATGAATCACAAAAAACCTAAATCAAAACAAACATGGTTGATAGCAGTAGCCATCATGGCTGCAATATCAGCGAGCTCGGTAGTAACAGGAATTAGCAGTCAAAAACTACAGAAGACATTCGCAGAAAATAACTCTACGACAAATGCAAGTGCAGTCAGTGCATCTTCAGCGACAAATGCGGAGGCGACCTTTAAGACGGTCACTCCAAATCAATCAACAAACAAGGAATTCTGGATAGATACAGTTCACCTTGATGGCAACACAAACACACATCCTGGTGTGAAATGTGACACATGTCCGCAGAATACTCCAATGCACCCAGCTGAACAGCCTCCGGTAAATTCAACTATCCCAATGGGAGGAGGTTTCAGAATAACAGAACCGAATGCAGTTGGAGCTTGGGACTTCAGATCGTTCACATTCTCTCCGGACCAAATAGTCGTCAATCAGGGTGATAAAGTTACTCTACACTTCATAGGAGTACAAGGAGCACATCATGTGGTTACCGTTGAGGGAGTCGATACCTTCCAACTCATGAGAGGACAAATACACACTGTATCATTTGTAGCGGACAAACCAGGAACCATAACATACATTTGCCACGTGCATTTGCCAAACATGGTAGGCCAGATATTGGTCCTACCAAAAGCTAATGCATAATGCAGATAGATAAGAGGTAAAGTTGAATAGTGAGTTTGGTTTCTCCTTCTCTTTTTTATTTTCCATTATAATCAAGTGGCAATCAGAGTATTACAGAAATATCCCATAAAATAATACACCCAGCAAATGGATCACATACATATTCGATTTTGTGAGTTAACCAGTATTGACCTGTTAAAAATGTAATAGAATTGATTTTCTGTTCAATCCCATCTTATGGGTTCCATAATTGGGATTCAATTTTGAGATTTGTCTCTACTTTAATAAAATCCCAAGACAAATATCACAGTGTGGAGTTGAAATTTAGTTTTTTCCTTACGGCAGCAATTTTAATGATGGCACCAATCATGGTTGCTTATGGTCTTAATGTAGCCTTTGCACAAGAAGAGAAAAAAGAAAATGACATGATGAATAATATGGGTATTGATAGTGGTGGAAATTCTCATCTTATCACATCTATTACTGAATGGATCGGAATAGGTGCCTTATCGATGACTACAGGAGTTATATTGCTTGTTGGAAATAACATAGTACGAACTAATAATGCTAACGACAAGAATAGTTATAGATTTATGGAAACAAAAGTATCTATCTTTACTATAATAGGAATCTTATCAATAACGGCTGGTGTAATTCACATATTATTAGTCAATGAACACATGACCGAGTCATACATTTGGGGTATTGCCTTCTTAGCAATGGGCGTTCCTCAGCTAGGCTATGGTATTGTGATGATCTTCGCAGAAAGGTTTGGAACAATTACTAGAAAGGCTCTTTACAAAATAGGAATTGCTGGGAATTTGTTATTTGTAATTATATTTGTCTCTGTAAGATTATTTGTGCCACCGTTTTCACCTGAAGGAGCCCCTGTAAAGGAGTTAGAACTTAATGGAGTTCTAACAGTTGTGATAGAATTGTTCATAGTTGCATTATTGGTTTATTTGACAAGGGTTAAAAAGATAGAGCAAATCATTGCGCTGGTACGGAAAAAATAAAAAAGGTAGTTACATATAGAAATGCTACCCTAGAAGAGCTCACTAAAATGTCAAGTACAGCTCTAATACCTATTTTGGACAGCAATACTTCAATACAAACTCTTGCACTAGTTTCGAGTGAATATTCAATCAAATCCCTCCGGTTTGATTTCTTTATTTCTTGTTATAGAAAGAAATCATACGGTAAATGTTTAATACAATTTGAATTATGATTACCTATGGTAACGTTATCATTTAGTTAAATTTATATTCTTTTAGTTGATTTTTTTGTTTTTTAGTTCATTTATGAAATCCTCGAGCTTCTTCATAGTTTCTGGATGCAAATGATGTTCTATACCCTCTGCATCATTATTCGCGGTTTCCTCGTCTACCCCAATTATCTTAAAGAACTCAGCTAAGAGACCGTGCCTGTTACGAATATTACGAGCAATTCGGATCCCTTCATTGGTTAGTTTAATGCCTCTGTATTTTTCATACTTTAGATAGCCAGTTTCATCAAGTTTCTGCATCATTTTGGTCACGCTAGGAGAACTTACATTAAGATAGCTTGAAATGTCTACGGTTGTGGCATATCCTTTTTGTTGTACCAGTTCATAAATTACTTCCAGATAATCCTCCATTCTGTCCGTCCGATCTTCCTTCTTTACGGAATTCGCATCACGAATAGCCACTAGTCTATCCTCTTTATCGTGTCCTGTCATGAGCTTATTTATCATAATGATCCCCTCTTACTTTCCATTTTACTGTTACTAAATCTTTTGATAATCATCTTTAAGTTAACAGTCCTGTAAGATACATAATTAACATCCCAAATGCAAAGCCCGCGATAATCCAATGATTACTTAGCAATCCTCGACTGCCATTTGTATGATACATCCATGAGCCAATCGAGTAGACTACCTGGAATATTGCGCCTGCACCTATCGAAAGAAAAATCACCGTTGCAATAGGAGAGTACAAAAATCCCCCTATCCACGCTCCAATAATTGTTGGGCCTCCTGCTATCAAACCCATAATCATTAACTTTGTAACAGGAATCCTCCGACTTTTAGCCATAGGCGCTACTATGGCTAAGCCCTCTGTGGTATTATGTAATGTGAATCCTAAAATTAAAAATGAGCTTAATGCTACTTCTCCTAACAAGACTGCTGAGCCAATGGCCAGACCTTCTCCGAAATTATGTAATCCGATACCAATTGCAATCATCATTGATATGGCAATAGGCCTTATCAGTAACTGTTTTTGAAATGACGTGGAAGAAGAGGATTTGATATCACTTACTTCCAAATCAGGATCTGAATGGCTTGAATATCCTGTGTTAAATTCAATCTCTGGTTTGGAACGGTTTGACGCCCGTTCAATCAATCTCTGTGATACATACATGAGTGTTATTAAAGAAATAATTGCCACCATAATAATCAGAATCTGTGCATTAAAGGCAGACGCAAGAGCATTGACTGCTATTTCGTTACTCTCAAGTAGTGCATCTATACCAAGAAAAACTAACAATCCCGCGGTAAGACTAAGGAAAAAGTTGTACTTATTGGGGCTTAACCTTCTGATGAATGGATACCATACAAGGCCCATCATTACGGGAATAATACCTACATACGTACCAATGATGGCAAATGTTGAAGCCTGTTGGGCAGTTGGATGCGGCGCCGGAGCAGCAGACTTAACCGTTTTCTCAAATCTAGTTCCATCCTCCGTAGTTATTCCTATCTTATATGGCTCACCAATGTTCCACACGAATGGGATTATTACTTTTGCATCTGACATCCTGGTTAATATTCGACTCGGTTCTATTGCTGCAGGATGTATTCTGTCATTCACATCAGCTTGTGCAATAATAGTATTTGAAGGTCCGGTGTTCCTTACGAAGGCTACTATACCACGATCTGAAAACTCAACTTTCTCGATAGAAATTTCAGGAAGCGGTTTGACAGAACTTTGAAATAATATTCCTGGAGAATATAATAGCAATATTATCATTGTCCCAATAACTACAATAGGGATAACTCCAAATAGTATAGTCCTCTTAGATATTCCGTAAGTATTACTAATTTTACTTTCCTCTCTTTCCATTATTTCAAGCCTCCTGTCGGCACAATATTAGTTATGTTACTAAAATTAGATTTAGAATAGCTTGTATTATTCATTGTTGAGCTAAGGTTTATGTTTTGAGTAACAGACTCATTTGTATCATCTTTTACAAGGAATAACCCTGTCCATCCTTTCTCTGCAAACTCAGTCTTGTGAGCATGAAACATATACTTTCCTGGATATTTATAGCTAAATTCCAATATACCACGTTCTGCCTGATTCATACTAACAATATCAGTGTATTCATCGGGTATCAATTTCGTCCCCGTTTTATAGAAATTAAACAAATTCGCATGTAAATGGAAGTTGTTAAGAGGATCAAATTCAAGCATATTTACTAGATAAATTCGAATTAGTCTATTTTTTTCAATTTGAATAGGATGATGCATGTAATAAAATGGAATTCCGTTTACAGTATAGAAGTTATTTTCAGCATCAAAATCAGTATCATAACCGTTCATTACCATCACCATCTCGTCAGCTGGAGGCCTACCTTGCTTGGGATCGACAATGTATGCCCCATAAAGACCATGACCTATGTGTTCCTCGAGAGGTTGCATATGACAATGATATAGGAAAAGTCCGAATGGTTCAGCCGTAAACTCGTAAGTGAATCTGCCCCCTGGTGCAATTCCTTCAAATACTCCATCCATCTCTGAAGGGTGTATGCCATGAAAGTGGATTGAATGGAATTTAGTACCATTATTTATTAATGTGATTCTGACTAAATCGCCTTCTGTAGCGCGTATTGTTGGCCCTGGTATGGTACCGTTAAACGTCCATACATTATAGAAAACTCCTGGGGAAACTTCTTTAATCTGCTGGTCTGACGCAATTAACGTAAAGTCTCTTATCATTGTTCCATTAGGAGACGTTGAGACTCTACCATAATTAAATTCTCTCAAGTATTTCATCGGGTCTACAACTGCATTCTTAGGGTCTACGACGGACGAAGTCGGATCCAAAATATCACCTGTTGTCGTAAGTATGGGATAACCTGGTGTATGTCCACCAAAGGTGCCCAACTTCGGTGAGTTTTGATCGCTAAGAGAACTTCTATTATATAACATTGTGGAGATAGCGAAAAAAACAATGGACGTTACAATACCAAAAAGCACAATTATCCTCGGGTAACTCATCAAGTTTATTAACTATCTTTAAGATAGTTAGAAATGCTAATAAATGTTTCCTTAATCTAACAATCATGTTCGTGCAATTTGAATTAGTCTTCGGTTTACTGTGACAAATTTGTCCTTAATCCACGAATTTATTAGCTTCAACTTTCTGTTCTAAATCAGCAGTCATAATTACATTATGGATTTTAATTTCATAATTATTGGACTTAGAAATACTCCAAACGGCCGATGGCAATAATTATTGGTATGCCAATTCAATTACTAATCTAATTGCCCAGCTCTGTTTATCTAGCATGAAATGGAGATATAATTAGTGATAAAATCATGAAATTTCGCCTTCCCCGAACTATAGCATTGGAACTTCCAGGCTGCGTTATCGACGCTAAGATCGTTGATACCGCCATAACTAACCAAACTGCTTTCAAAAAAAATAGTTATTGTGTTACGTGCGTTCCGTTTATGCGGTGGTTCTGCCCTTGGCACCAATGACTGTGAATTCATGGCCAGCACTGCCCCTGTCAGAATGGAAAGAAACCTATGACACGTTGCATATGTGGACTCAAATAGTCGGAAAAATTCGGCTCGCACTCACACCGACGGAGAATCATTGGTGGAACACCACTCTATACCTATCACCGCGCGGACTCACAACGTCAATGATGCACCACAATGGTCGACTTCTCCAAATAGATTTCAATTTTATCGATCATCAACTCATAATTGAAACAAGTGATGGTCCTGCTAAGATGGTTGATCTGCGATCGCTTTCAGTAGCCGACTTTTATCAACAAACAATGGACGCGTTAAACTCTCTTGAGATGCCTGTAAAAATTTGGACCACTCCTGTAGAAGTTGCAGATAGGATTCCATTTGAAAACGATGAGAAACATGCATCCTATGATCCAGAATACGTGCAGAAATTCTGGCGCATTCTGACACAGGCCGATAGAGTATTTACTGAATTTCGTTGCAGATTTAATGGGAAAGTGAGTCCAGTTCATTTTTTCTGGGGAGCTTTTGATTTGGCCGTTACTCGGTTTTCAGGACGTACGGCACCACGCCACCCAGGAACAACAAACGTTGCTCGTTTTGTGGCAGTTGAAGCCTATTCGCATGAGGTGAGTAGTTGCGGTTTCTGGCCCGGCGGCGGGCCTATTGACAAACCAGTATTCTATTCCTACACATATCCAGAACCTCCAGGATTCAATGAATACCACACGCAACCCGCTCAAGCTTTCTACCATAGGGAGATGGGAGAATATCTGTTACCCTATGATGTAGTACGTACCGCCGATTCACCTGATGATGTCTTGTTATCCTTCTTGCAGAGCACCTACGAAGCAGCTGCAACTTGTGGAAAGTGGGACCGAAGTGCATTGGAGCGTCATTAATCTATTTTGAACCGCTTTTTAGGGTCAAAAATGATTCACAAACCTC
>DATBHO010000034.1:0-11476 GCA_036557405.1 Nitrososphaeraceae archaeon | reverse complement strand
CTACCTTAACCCCACATACCAATGCTACCTTAACCCCACAGACCAATGCTACCTTAACCCCACAGACCAATGCTACCTTAACCCCACAGACCAATGCTACCTTAACCCCACAGACCAATACCTCTCAAATCAGTAAAGGTAAAATATCCATTAACGTCACTGTGGCAAAAGATCCGATTACACCTGGAGAAAGCCAAGTAGTAACGGCAGTTGCCTCGGATCCTGTTACTGGTAAAATACTAGACCATGTTCTTATGAAACTTACTCTTAAGGATCCTATAGGAATTATTTTAAAAAATTATACTGCGACAGAAGGTAATGTTACCCGTAGCTTTAAAATCGGCTACAATGCGATTGGAAAGTTCACAATATTAGCTACTGCTTCACAAGCCGGTGTCGAGAGTAAGAAATCTTTGCCATTTCACGTACAGTAGTTAAATTTTAGAAACACATGTATCCTTTACAAGCAAATGGTAGTATCAAATTCATATTGGATCGAATTACAGTGAGCTTATAAGTCCAATTTCTTATTAAATTTAAGTAATATCGATAACGCCTTTTGGTATCGTCAAATAGGTCTGAGGCCATCGGAATGCGCATTGTTAACAATTCGGATCCATCCCAGGCACTGATTTGAAATTTCATCTGGCTCATCAATTCATGAGGTCATTTAGATTTGGCGGATTCAATTTGCCGATTTAATTCGAGTTTTCAGAGATACGCAAGTATCGTATGCCTGTCTAATTAGTTTCTTCGTATTCTCTGTCTGCTCTACTGTTTCTATAACACATGAAACCCATCCCGCTTGTGGAGCGTACTGATGCTGAAGAGCTATATGTGTCCTTAATGCTTCTTCTTGCTGAGTTTTTGAAAGCCTAATATCTATATGTCGTGGTCCGTGAAAATGAGCAAAATTTCTCAAACCATAGAAATAAGCCTCTTCACTCATGGGATCATGCTTAAGCTCAACATTCGGGAGTGATCTTATAAAATCTCTAATCTCTTCTTGGAGGTCTAGAGCCATGTCATTAATAGTAATTATCTTCTTTATCAAGCAATGCATTTTCCAATGCTGAGTGAAGATATTTCGTACCGCTTGTTTTGGATTAGAAATTCTTTTCTAAAAGCTTGAAGTTATAAGTTAAGTTGACCTTTAAATGTAAGATTTGTGGTTCACAATTCGAAGAAAAAGAGCGTCTCGACATTCATAAAAAGGTCCATGGTAGAAAGGCAAAGATCAGTGAATATGGAAGTCCAGAGTTTAATCAAGATAGGTTGAGAGGCTAATAGCTCAAATTTTATTTTACTCAATATTGGTAATAATATTAGATAAAAATATGAAACCGTCGGGATACGACTGAATATTTAGTCGGAACTAAATTAAGAATTCTAACACTAGAATTTATTGTATGTAAAGAAGAGTAAACGTTATTATGCGAGCTCATCAGTAACCACGTCTCTATTAATTCTTAAGTGGAGTTTTTCTATCGCCTTTTCCGAGGTAATCGGATATTCAGTATTTCAAATGTCTTGGTTGTTAACTTCATTGGCTCACTTACATAAAAATATGGCATCTGTAAAAGTAATATTTCAAGCTCAATTGCTAATTTTTTTATTTCGATATACCCAGGTTCTGAATTATTAGCGGCTTTAAATATACTGATATGAGTGCTTATATCCAGCTCAAAAGTAAATTTGGCTGGAGGCATTGGCTCTCCATCGACTATCTTGACAAATTCCATGTAGGGTTTCATGGTAACTATCCCTATATCAAAATCACTTTGAACTCCCCCGTCTGTAGATTTGATATTCATATCAACTTTTTCTATTATAATATTGGTATAGTGAGGATATACATGATTTAGTAATTCCTTTATCATTTCGCTTGATACAAGGGAGGGATTAGAAATATTATCTGAAGTATTCTTAGCTTGGCAATACCACCCTTCGATAGTTTTAAAACCTTTTGATTGTTTTAGAAAGTCACTTTTATCAATAGCACAGGAAAAAGACCATTTCAGTTTTTCTTGTAATTTGTTATTGTCGGTAGAACCATATTTTGATGGTAGAGCCATTATGATTATTCAATTCCTCCTCTTGTTATTACTGTTACATTATCTCCTTTATGCTGTGATCTCTTAGATCTATATTTGGCATATCCCGCAGTCCCTACAATAGCTACAACACCTATTCCTGCAAGTGGTAATAATGGAGATAAGTCGTTCTGTTTAAAAACTGGGACAAGTTCTTTAATCTTAGCTAATGTTGCATTAAAAGTAATATCGGGGTTATTAGGCGGTTGATTCCTAGGCAGTTGTTGTCCATCATCAATTGTTGGTGCGACTGCAATAGTGACAGTGTCTGGTTTGCTCGGGCCTGCATTACCATATACTACTAGCTTGAAAGTCAATTTTTTTGACTGTTCTACTACGGGCGCACTAAATGTTGGTTGGAGCGTGTCAGCGTCTGACAATATTACGTGAGGACCTCTGGTCTGCGTCCATTCACTTGATTTTATTGTATCTTCTGGGTGACTTCTGGTACCATCCAAGTGAACTTCTTGACCTGCTTCCACTGCTTTGTCTTGACCTGCATCTGCAACGGGAAGTTGATCCGGACCTGGTTGTTGTCCGTTTTCAGTTATTGGTACCACAGTGATAGTTACACTGTCCGTATCACTCAGATGATATTGATCATAGACTTTCAGATTAAAAGTCAACTTCGTGGTCTTATCCACCGAAGGTGCAATAAAAGTGGGTTTATCGTCATCTACCACACCATTCCAATCATTTATTTTCGGGCCACCTGTCTGCTTCCACTCATAATCAACGTAACAGTCAGAATTACAATCGGGATCATAACTATTTGTTCCATCTAGAATAACTTGATCTTGTGACTTGACTACTTGGTTTGGACCAGCATCAGCTATTGGTTTTATATTCTTTGTGTTCTCAGATAAAGGAGGTTGTTGAGTTTTATTAGATGATGTCTCTTGTGCACTAACAGGCTGCATGATTTTACTACTTTTAAGAAAACTGTCCATACTATTGGTTTTAGAAATTAACCCAAGAGGGAATACACTAGGAAGAAGCAACGTAATTATTGCTAATAAAGAGCCCAGTATCAGAAATATGTTGAACGTTTACTTTTCGAAATAATCCAAACACGCATTTATATAAGGATTTATCATATTCCCTAAAGTAAGCCTCATCTCGCAGGCTAGTTATAATGTGCTTTGGAATCTTATGTAACCCAAATTTATAAAAGTTGGATTCAATATTTTTAATCGTACTTAGTCCAAAACTATTTACAGACCTCTTATCTAGTGAGTTTTCCTGACTCTCGCTTAAAATGTGAAGGTCGGTACTATTATTTGTGTTTAACATTTCATTATCATCATTTTAATAAGAAACCTAATAATCAATGAACCCGCCCAAACTGATGTGGTTTGCAAACTTGGGAATAACAACAGATATAACTTTAAAGTCAAAAAATTAAATTTTCAAAACTAGTAATAATTTTTCGGCGCCGAAAAATTAAATTTCTAATGAGAGGAACTCGCATATTCTTAAATTATTAATGATTGAGTCAAGGTATCTTCGACTCCTCCTTCTGGATCCGGTTGAATATTCGGTTGGAATCTAGAATTTTTGTAAAGTAATCATTTTTGGCGCGAATCAATACAATTAAAAGACACCAAGATGATTGGATACGGAACAATGATGCATATCCACCCTTGCTTATCATGAAAGCTGATTTTCAGTTACTCACAACTGCAGACACTTTCAATTCACACTATTTGCCTGTCTGATTGGCCGCAATAGCAGGTTCATTACCTCCAGTACCTCCAGTACCTCCAACATCTGTCATCCAATAAAATTCTTGAATGCGGTTGTTAGAATCATCTGCTACAAACACATGTCCTAAAGGGCCTCCCACAGAGACGCTCGTTGGCCGTTCGAACTGTCCATCACTCGAGCCCTCAACGCCCCATTTAGTAACAAAACATACCTGAAAAGCAACTTGTGTTGTGCCTGCTGGACAGGAATTGGGAGTTAATAGAAATTTTTGAATTCTGTTATTTCCAGTGTCAGCTACATAAACATAGCCAAAAGGGTCTAAAGTGACGCCAAATGGTTGCTTAAACTGCCCATCAGCTGAACCATATGTGCCCCAAGATTTTATAAAAACACCGTTACCGGTAAACATTTGAATCCTGTTATTACCAAACTCAGATACATACACAATTCCCGAGGTGTCTATAGCGACATCTTTGGGTCCATTGAACTGTCCGTTACCTGAACCCAGTGTTCCCCATTTTGTAACAAAACATACTCCAGAAGTGACTTGTGTTGTAGCTGCTGGACACGGATTAGCTAATTGGAACTTTTGAACGCGTTGGGCATCAACTGTATATACAAACCCAAAAGGATCTACAGCGACACCAATTGGATCGGTGAACTGTCCATTACCAGTACCCCATTGACCCCAAGTTCTAATAAAATCACCATTCCCTTTAAACATTTGAATACGACCGTTACCACTATCACCATCAGTCACATAGACTCGTCCCGAAGAATCTAAGGCAACGTCAGTAGGAAATTTGAACTCTCCAATTGCAGAACCAAATGTGCCCCAAGCCCTGACAAAGCATACTCCAGTAACAATTTGTGTAGTTCCGCTTGGACAAGGCGTGGCCAATCTAAACAATTGAATCCTGTCATTTGAACCGTCAACTACATATACACGTCCCGAAGAGTCTACAGTAGCCCTGACTGGTTGGTCGAACTGTCCGTTTCCTGTACCAAGTGTTCCCCACTTTTTAGAAAAGACATATTTTGCCTCTGCAGTGTGAAGAGTACTGATACTGCTAGATAAAACCAAGATAGCAAATAAACTCAATGTCCCGATTATTATCAAATTAGAAGTTGATGGAATTTCTACACTAAATTTCATTCTTAAACATAGTTCGTAATTTCAATCTCATTATTAAGTATTAACTATAAACTTATCTTTCAAAGTTTTACCTTATAAAGGATTCGATACTAATTTGTTAGAGATTCATTTTCATTGGTTAAGGTATTAGGTATTCTCATTTTTAATAATTTGGATTCAATGTGGGGAGATGTGTTTTTGAAAGTATTGTAAAAATCGAGTAAAAAAAATTACTTTATGTTATTTTCCTTCACAGAATGACAGTGCTAATCTAAACTGATCTGGGCTTGTATACATTCCACTTTGCTCGTAACCTACTATTTTATCTCTGCATATAGAGTATTGTTTCATTGCACCCTCTGTGTACGTTAGACCTGCGTACATTAACAATACTATTGCCAATGTTATTGCTACTGATATCAATAATATCGATGAGGTCTTTAGTTCGCCATTTTTTGATTTTACAATTACATCCGGTCTTATGAGTGGAGTATCTAGTATGATACTCACCTTAAAATCTCCTTTTTGGCTTTGTTTTTGTTCATACATTGTATATGGTTAAATGAATACTTTATCCATAGTAGGATGTGTTTCTTATCAATACCAACCATTCGGTATTCTTAAAGTAGGAGCCTTATTTCTCCATTTTTTTGATTGACCAATGTAATGGTTCTAGTGTGTCTTTTGATGTTTCAATGAATAACACCTTTAATTCGAATGGATGATTGAGATTGAATAACATTTAGGGTCTTCGGGATTTGAATATTCCCGTAAGTTGTGTCAAGTAATCAGCAGATATCTGCAGGGATGTTTAATCACAACTTAGCCGCAGCCATAAATTTAAACACAGGATACAATTTTTTTCTGTATTTTATTTCTAAGCCATTATTGCAAAAAAAAAAAAAAAAAAAAAAAATGTCATACATTTTTTGGGTATGACCATCGTCGTAGCAATCGACTCAACATAGGCATTGCGAAATAGGTAAGGCCACTTACCAATATTATATTCATAAACAAATTAAATAGTAACATCTGTTGTCCTAATAAAAGTCTGAGAACGTATGCTGCGACTGAGCTAATGGAATATGCTCCAATGAACGCAACTATTGCCATTTTCCATTTGGGCGGAGGAAGAACATTTTCCTTCAGGTCTGGTATATTAAACCATGTCTCTAAACCAGTCGCCTTCTGGAGATATGGTGTGGAGTATTTGTTTACTTCTTCCGTTTGTTCGCGCAACTCTTGTGAATTTTCCCATGCGTCGACTGATGCCTTGTCTCTAAACCTGTGAATTATATGCCTCACAGTTGAGTCTTTGCTTGTTTCATTGATCGTTGTTGTTCCTAGGTAACCAGGTACTTTCCTTTCTAATACGGCCAAAAAGCGCCTAAGCCATTCGTCATAGTCCTTTTCACAACCCGGTCTTATATTGATATTTACAACGACAGTAACTTCTGAGCCCTGCCCGCCATCTTGGTTTTCACTACCCATAAGCAATGGATATTAAGAATAGCCTAGAGATAATTGTTCTGGACTTGTAACATCCAACGACAACTTTTAAACTAAAATTTTTAGCATTGTTAGATATTGTGATTTGCTTAGTGATCGAATCTAATATCGTTTGTTCATAGAGTACTCCAAGAATAGCGGACAATTAATATTAACACACCTGTTATTCCATGAATATCTCGTCGACATAGCACCACTTCCAGTTTTCACCAGGCTCATATGACTTTATAACTGGGTGACTTGTTGATTTGAAGTGTTTTGTTCCATGCTTATTTGCAGAATTATCACAACAGCCTACATGACCACATGACAAACACAAGCGTAGATGTACCCAATCAGATCCAATTTTTTCACACTCTTCACATCCTTGTGTCTTTCCCTTCATTTGGAAGTTGGCTTGTTCAAGGTGTCCACATGAATCCATGCCTATAATAGCATTGTATTAATATTTAAGATTGAATATAACTTGTTTCTAGTCTAGTGTCTTTTTATGATTAATACTATATTTAATAAACATCAAAGGTATGTATAATCTATAAGGTATGAATTGGTATATTAATAGTAAGAAATTATCAGTAATTGTGTTTGGCCAAATTATACCGCACCAAGGTGAATTGAAATAAGAAAAAGTATCGAGAAGTATTTGCCTGTTCTAATCTGTAAACAAAAGTACTATTCCATAGTAATGGATGAATATTTTTGTTATTATTCTTTCGCCATACCTTCTTTGTGAATCCAATAATATGACACTCTGTCGACACCAATAAAATATGTCTCAGAAGCAGCATCAACAACTACCTCCTTCGTCGTGTCATCAAACTTAACATTATGTATATGAAGTTCAATTTTTTCACCGGTGTCCAGTCGGATCATAACTTCTCCATTCTTGGCTACGCTAGCTTTTAGCGCATCATAATTTGCCATCATCTTAATTACTAGTACGTAGTTTTTAAAGTTAGCCATAAAACTTATCACAAAATCTACTGTAGATGGGTACAGCAGACAATTTGAGAAGTTTGCTAAATTTGGATCTATTACTTAAAGTTCTATCCTGAATCTCACTCTAGTTTTTCCACTGTCATTTAAACATAATAACCTCGTTAAATAGGTATAAGGAAGTGGAAAGTTAGACAGACCGCCGTGCTTCATGGCTAGAAAGTTTTTACGACCTAATAGTTGCAATAGTAGTCCTGCAACTGAGTATCAATCTTAGTCATGACGTTTCCATAAATGGGATTTTAATTTGTTGTTCTGTGTTATCCTGTAGACTTTTAGATCCCGATTAGATTCATCACTTCTGATTTTCACTTTATATTTCAAGTGAACCCAATAAGAGAATTAATATCACATTGGACCCAGTGGGATTTGAACCTTGCCGATAAGTGGGGTCAGCTGACCGCGACACAGCAAATTGGGCCCAAGGGGATTTGATTGAATATTTTAGCGGAACCCTACTAGAAATTCTTGCTTCTTTCGTTTGTTAGTTATTAGGTTGCCTAACGAGTCGTGACATAATAGACAATAAAGTCATTGTCTGTCAAATAGTAGACCCGACCTCCAAACCCTGGTGTGATTAGGCCGTTTATTGTCATGGGGTCTGCAAAGTCAGATTGTGCAAGCACTTTGCCTGTCATCATGTTACGCCAGACTACTTGCTCAGTATAGTTGCCTGCTTTGATCTCCTGGGCAGTTGCGTTGGGATTGATCTTTGAGACGACGAGGACTCGCTGGTCTTTTGGTCCTATCATTGTCTGAAATCCTGTAGTCGCGTCCTTAACAGTCCATGCAAGTGTCAGATTTCCAGTATTAGGATCTACCCTTATGCCTGCCAGTCCGCCTACACCTACATCTGCCGAAGTGACAAAGTTGTTTTCCTTATCAACGGCGGCCTTGGGTGGTGCGGTGCTCTGCTGACCCGGTTTCAGTGTCCCAAATGGGGTGACTGAGTGTATGTTTGAGGGATCGGATTGACTGATAGATACGATGGTCGAAGAGGCATTAGAGGGTAGTCCGTTAGTCTGGACTACAATAAAGTCGCCTAATATGCCTGGCGCATCCCCAGTTGTCTGACCAGGCTTTAGATAATCAGAGACGACCCAAGATGTGTCCTGGGATATATTCTTAGTCTGTGGATCCCAGAAGTATCTATACATTGCCTTGTTACCTGAAATGTATATCGCAATTTTGTCCTTGTATGTAGTAATGGTATGCGGCGTCGTGGATGTATCTGGCATGACGATAGAATCCAGAACCTTTGTGGTGTTCGGATTGACCGCGTTTAGTGTCGAATTTGGTTGCACACCCTTACAAGCGAAGATAGCACTGGTTCCTTGATAGGTGCACCCAGGTCCTGGGCGGGTCTGATCTTTGATAATCGCTGTGCCGTCGGGTGCTATTGTAAGATGCTTGAAATTTCCATTAATGCCAGCAGGACTGGAATCCAAGTTGTTATGCTTGAGGATAAGTCCAGTATTGCCATCCAGTAAAACAACCTGCCTGGCAAAAGCAAAGATAATATTTCCATCTGGTAATATGTTGAGGTTTGCTGTTCCAATCCAATCGTTATTAGCATTGCCATTATCCAAATATGTTCGCCAGATCTGCGCTCCAGTCGTGGCGTCAACCTTGGCAACGTAAGGTCCAGGCTCCACTGGTCCGGTGAGTTTGGGATTATCACCACCTACGAGAAATAGTTCTCCGGGCTCTCTGTTGTTCACAAAACCGTTAGCCGGATACCCATCCTGGCTCCTCCAGGCGTAAACGACGTTCTGGCTGGCATTAGTATACGAGCCAGTGAAATGTGCACATGGATACAACTCACTGCGCTGTGCATCGGCGACTTCTGCTCCATTCAGCGATGAGTAGTAGCCGCTGTTGTTTTGTCGCGCAGAACATGCTGCCTCTGCTGAGTATAAACTCAGATTACCTGGAAGGGGACCATTTGCCGCCACCATGTTCGGAGTAATTGTAACAGTTGGATTAGGGTTCTTGGTTTCGCTGTTGTTGCTACTCCCAGTGCTGCCATAGACTGTCAGGGTAGTGGTAATCATTAGTATCAACCCTGTAATTGCAAATCCAGATATTGAAAAAATAATCTTATTTGTATCTCTACGAGAATACACACAATTCATATCTCATCATCATCATCATCAAAAGGGCTCTAGATTAATTTTTCTTCTTAAGGATCTAATCCACCCATTTTATTCCCAGAGGCCAAGGGGATTTGATTGAATATTCAGTCGGAACTTCTCAATAACTCGGTACTTTCCAAATACTTAACGGATTCGACGGGAACCATATTGTTAGCAATTGCTCGTGCCCACACTGTAACACTAATTTACCTCATTAGAATCACTCGAAAATATCTTTAAATAATAACATACCACATGGTCGATTTAATGATTAATCATGAAGGTAAAATATGTGATAACAGTGGAGATTCGGTAGATCAGTTGGTTCCTCTAAATGACCCAACTAGAATTGGCAGGTGGTGGTGTTTGAAATTCATATACAAAGAAGGTAAGGCTAAATTTGATGCTGACGCCAAGAATGGCTAACCACGAGGAAAGCGAACTCGAAAAGTATAAAAATTAAAGTATAAAAATCCAGGAAATTTGACTGAATATTCAACCGGAACTTTATGAGAAATCTTTAATTAGAAATAGGACAAAAGAGATGAAGACTTGCACATATCAAACCATATAATGACTGTTCTTCCTCGTGATTTTAACCTTCAAACTCAAGTAATGACAAGAATCGGAAACGGATAACATGAATAATGCTATTTTTCATAATTATACTTGCTTATGTTTGTCTCAGTGTGGCACGATATTACAGTCGCAATTTTCCTGGGGACCGTCACAACTTTTACAATTTTTTGTTTCCGAGTCTACAGGACCCCAACAATGAGAACACCCCGTATTCAGATCATCGTCTGCCATTAACTGCTGAAAACCAGTGATTCTATATAACCTTTTACTCAATGTATATCAGTATGCAGCAATCAGGACAATTCGAAAGTTTACGTAGCCATGTGATGATAAATCATGTAGTGACGAATAAATTATTGTAACTAATATAACGAGAGTTTGAGAGAAAGATTTGAAAATTATTGTGCCGAGTGGATTTGAGACTAGCACTTTATTCGTCATCCCATACCAGTTGAATACTCAGAGCAATTATATGATCTTGAGGCTTTAATTAAATTAAATACTAGATTAAATAAATGGAATTTTCAAATATACGGCTGTTCAAAGATACCTTCTAATTTTTGTTTCATTCTTTGGGAACTAAATAATATGTAAGGCACCACGGCTTATATTGTCAAAATAGAATCATTTAGGAGCAAATTTATTCCCAATTTTTATCAAAGCTTGATTTAATTAATCTAATGAGTCTTTCGTTGATAAATTCCTCTGTTATTTGTTCCTTATCATAGTATTCTTGCATCATAGCTTGTCTGGCTTCACCTTTAGTCACCAATCGGTCTACTTGAATTGATATTTTTTTGCCGGATGATGAAAATTTAATATTCGGATATCTCGATTCATGTGTCAATTTGAAATGTAAACTGAATTGAATGCTAGGCTTTTTTCCGGATGCAATTTCAGATCGAACATTCACACTTGATCTAACGTCTTTACTCTTCAGATAACTCTCGAATTTTCTCATCACAGGTTCAATAACATCCTTCGACAGTTTATTGAATTCCTTTTTTAAATCTTCATCCTCTCTTAATGAATCAATCTTCTTTGCTTTTGCATCATTTAGTAGGTTTTGAAAATTTTCGATCAAAGGCCCCAATTCTTTTTCTAGGTCTTTCACATATCTAATTGAATTTGATTCAAATTAAAGTTAGCTTTGACACAAATATTTACATATATATCGTATCTTTTAAGTAGTTTCTAAGCATCTAGATTATTGGGATAACCGGTTTGTTCTTTGCAGATAAATTTTAAAATTAATCGGCTGATAGATACAATTTATGCAGTTCCACGAGCAAAGATTATTGTAATTTGATTATCTCATCCCA
>DATBHO010000033.1:0-11443 GCA_036557405.1 Nitrososphaeraceae archaeon | reverse complement strand
GACGTAAGATTTACATACGGTTATGCTAAGGTTGAGAGCCTTTCCAGCCTCATTGAGATAATACTCCTTTTTACAGTTGCAGGTTGGATCTTTTACGAAGGTTTAGACCGTATACTTTTCAAAAATATTCAACCGGAAATTACAATATTCTCATTTGTGATAATGACTATATCTATTGTGGTAGATTTATGGCGTTCCAAAGTACTGGACAGAGCTGCAAGAAGATATGGAAGCCAAGCTCTGGAAGCAGATGCACTCCACTTTAAAGCAGACATGTTTTCATCTTCGATAGTTATTGTGGGATTGATTCTTGTATCAGTATTTCATATTCCCAATGCTGATGCTTTTGCGGCGCTGATAATAGCGGCTATGATCATTTATACAAGTCTAGGTCTTGGAAGAAGAACCCTCGACGTTTTACTCGATAAAGCTCCTAAAGGGATGAATCATCTTCTCTTAGAGTCGATATCAGGATTAGACGGAGTATCGAAGGCGCACGACATTCGGATTAGGAACATGGGATCTACAATGTCTCTAGATCTACATATTGAGGTTCCACGAACATCAACACATGATAGGGCTCATAGAATTGCTACGAATGTTGAAAATAGAATAAGAGAAGTCATGCCAAATTGTGACGTATTAGTACATGTGGATGCAATAGAAACATCTACAGAAACACTGACGGATAGAATTAGATTAATTGCAGCAGAAACGGATGGGATAAAGAACGTCCATTCGATTTACCTCTCAAAGATTATTGAACCTGGTTCGGAAAAAAGCACAAGACATGATGCAATTCGAATTGAAACCAAAAGCCATGACTTAGGAACATCCGACTCATTGACCCATCGTCATTCCAATGAAAATGCACCTTCATTTCCCCTTCATTTGTACCTTGACCTTCAAGTTAATAGACACCTAAATCTGAAAGCCGCACATGATATCACCGAATCATTTGAACAAAGAATTAAAGCGGAGTTACCTCAAGTGAAGGATATCACAACTCACATTGAAATCGAAAGTACCGAAGACGCAGATGTAGTGGGAGTAGAGAAAAAAGCAAGCGGATCTTATATACAGAAGATTCGTAATTTATGTATGCAGATAAATGGGGTAATAGATTGTAAAGACATCGGAATTATCGAAGTTAACAATGAGCAACACATAACACTTACGATAATCATTAAGGCCATAGAAGGGCAAGATGTTACTTCGATAGAGGAGGCCCATAAGATCTCGACAGATGTTCAGGAAAGTATAATAAAAGAGACCGGAGCTTCACGAGTCGTAGTACATTCCGAACCTCTTTAAAACTTGTAGATATTGGGTAGATACGGGGCATGTATCTTCCGAAAGCGATCGAGCTTATTTACAAATGATTTTCTGCTTCATTGTCTTTTCGGGGTTTTTCCACGTTATAGAAATTGCACCAATATACTTTAAATAAGTAGATCATAAGCTGTTGGCCATCAAGAAAGAGGTAGATATTGAGTCTTTTGTTGGCTTAATCGACAACGTGCTATAAAGGTTGAATCAACCCGATCTATATTCTAATATCTTAGCCATTTTTGTCTCTTAAACCAATAGGTCATAATCGCTGCGGGAACCAATGATGCTATTGTTAATAAGATGAATGTGGTGTAAACTCCAAGAAATGTGGGTTGGCCGGTTACGATACCGCCTGGCAAATTGACATTCATTCCATAAATAGTGGCTATAACAGTGACAGGAATTGACAGAGTGAACAATATAGTCAGGATCGCAAGAATTTTGTTAGATTTTTCTGTGCTAAGCATAAAGTCAGTATCCTTGAAAATATCAATCGTTTCTTTCGATTCATCGACTGCATCTATGGCCTTATCAAAGTGATCATTCAAGTCGTCAAAATAGGGAGAAAGATCTTCCTTGGAGAACCTTTGTATTTCTTTGCTAATTTCGAACACGGTGCGTTTTAGAGGATATGTGATCCTCCTCAGTGCAGTTATTTCCCTTCTCAACATGGAAATTTCTTTTGGTACTGCAGTCCTCTCATCAAAGACAAGTTCTTCAATATCATCCAAGTTGCCCTCAAGTTTTGCGAGAATGTGAAGTAGATGCTCTACCAACATGTCTATAATACTGTAAAGCAGATAGCCTGGCGAATTTCCCATTAATGAGTCTCGATGGACAGCATTAGTCTTACACATTTCAAACATCTCTGATAGAGGTTTTAAGACTTCTTGTTGAACTGTTATCAAATACTCAGGTCCAACAAATATTGCAAGTTGCGTAGGTTTTGAGATCGTTTGTTCTCTATCTACAGTTGGAAAATGGATAATTGCAAAGACTTGATTTTCATATCTATCAACTTTTGGTATGTGGATTTTTGAGAGACAATCGTCGATATTTAGCTCATGGAAGGTATAACGAGTTTCAAGAAGTTTCAGTTTTTCTCGAGTGGGATTCTGAACGTCAAACCACGTAACTTTACCGTTTGTAACCCATTCTGGTTGTTCTGTGGCTTGTCCAATTTTATCCATTTCGATTTCACGCTCAATATTTCTTAACTACAATAATTCGGGTATCGTATTTTAATATTATCAAAAAACTCTGCTAAATGTATTAATTTTAATGGATAGATCGCAATAAGCAAATAAGAGACGATATAGAAATGACAGAGTAGTTGTTACCAAATGAAAGACTTCCACCTACAGCTAATTTTAATTCATTCGAGTCAGTCGGGTAATGGATTCTATAGAAGAAGCAGGGAGTTTGAAGAGTCCTATTTATAGAAAAGAGTTAATTAGCAAATACTTCCAGCTCTCATCAACGTAACTTTCGGACAATCGCAGCATTTATTCAAGGTTAAATTAGATAATACCTTGGAATTGTGTGATTCTTAGATTTATTGCAATTATATATTTTTGGATTCCTTTGTATTTAGTTCTTCAATTTCATAAAATTATTTCCCAATAGCCAAAGTGGGAAGTTGGAATTTATCAAATTATTTCGTTATCTTTAAAAGGCATAAATATTGATGAGAAACAATATAGATTCGTTTAGTAGAACAAATATGCCAGAGCCCGAGTTATTACGAATAGGAAAAGGGCCTTATAATATTGCAGTTGATGAAGTCTCAAATCTTGTATATGTTGCTTGTAAGAAATCCAATACTATATCGATAATAGATGGAAATGTTAACAGCATAGTAAGATCACTTAAGGTAAACTCTCCACACGACATGGAAATAGATAATGATCGCAGAAAAATTTACATCATCGGAGATAATTTGATTAGCGTCTTAGACACAACCAGAAAAATTTTATCCCCGGATACTAACGAACCAATATTTGATACTTTTGATGTACGATCTAATGGAAGGATAGCACTTGACATATCCAAAGATCTCATTTATCTATTAAACAAGTTTCGATTTGATCGATGTATCAATGTCTTAGACATTAGAAACAAGCTTTCCTTGATAAAGAAAATAAATATCAACCGGGACCCAGCCGATATAGTAGTAGGATCGAAGACAAGCAGAATCTATTTAGCGAATCATGATTCAACAATAACTTTAGTAAACCCCGATCAATCTGAAATTATTCATGAGATTGGTAAACCTAAGGATATCTCGAAATTTCTTGGCATGGACTCTCGTTGTAAAAAAATATTGGTAAATGAATCGGAAAATAGAATATATGTTTTATATACCGCATTAAAGAACGTACCTAATCAAGGATATGTGTTTCTTATTACTGCACGTAGGGCACCATATGTAGCAAGAAGTGAAGTTTTGGCCATTTACGATTCGGAGAATTATGAACCTATGAACATAATTCATTGTCCAGGCCTAAACGATTTTTGTATTAATTATCTGAATTCTGAAACATATCTAGTAAATCCAGATGACGTAAGTCTTATGATCTTGGATAAGGATGGAGTAACATCCCATTCAGGAATTCTTACTGAGTATGGCAACATTTTAGTCTCAAGTCAAGCAATTTATTTGGCTCCGCCTCAATCTCCTCTACAATTTGGCATGGGGGTAAATACTCATCTACACAAGCTCTATATCGCAATAAATGGAAGCAATGGCAACTACCTTTTGACATATAATTTAGATGAGATTTCACTTTAATGAAAAATGTAACAGGCCTTTTTGAAAAATAGCGTACTTATTAATTATTAGACTAAGTTATTTCATGACGGTATAAGATTTGTAAAATATCAGACATAGGAACGATACAATTTGATCCAAGCATATTTTCCTCCAAATGCTAATACAACATGGATTGAACCGAAAATTGCCTTAACTCAGGATTGTCCGAATCCCGATGAACCCCCTGATATGAAATTTATCATATTATAGTTATGAAGATTTAAAATTTACAGATATTGATTTTTCATCGGTTCAGGCGTTAAATGATACCAATTCTAATATCTTCTTGAATTATCTATTACGTTAATTTTGAATGAATTCAAATTTACATTTATGGATTTATAGTGATATACTGTTATGGCTTCCGCATAATACTTACATTAGCTAGGTGGATTTGATGTTGTCGATAGAAATGTATTTAATATTCCACCGATCTCTTCTGGATATTGATCCATTACTGCATGGCCAGCATCTTTGATCTGTACAAGCCAAGCTCCTGGAATCTTTTCTACTATCTTTAAGGAATTAAGATGCGGTTGGTATTGATTATCATCGGTACCAGTTATGACCAACGTGGGTTTAGCCAATTTCGCAAGCTCATCACAAGTACCACTCCAGTTTGGATTGTCCTCCCAATGCTTTCCTACGTTATTCTGATTATTCGCTACCTCAGGGGGCAAACCAGGCTTCAGCTGTTGTAGCGAAGTAATGTTTTCTGGAATGTTAACAGATTGAGGATGCAGTCTTATCCACCCTTCTCCCAATGAAGCAGATACAAGGACTTTCATCTCCTCCTCTGAAATAGAAACATTATTCAGAGATTTGTTTACCACGTCGGATTGCAATTTTATAAACTCAGGTGGTTTAGGTGTATGATCTTTTCCGCCACATGATGAACCAACAAGTACGAGATGGTTTACCTTATTTGGATACGTGATTGTTAGCTGTTGGGCTAAGTATGATCCAAGAGAATATCCCATAACATCTGCTTTTGGTATTTTCAAAGCATCAAGTAAACCAGCTGAATCATCTGCTAGTTGTTGATAAGTGTATGATTTAGAACCAATTGTTGTATTTGCAATTCCACGTTGATCAAACACAATCACTGTGTGATTTGAAGAAAGACCTTTTAGAAAGGCTTCGTCCCAGGCGTTCATATTATCGGAAGCACCATTAAAAAGTAAAATCGGTTCACCTTTACCTAACATCTTGTATCCAATATCAATATCTCCTACGTGAACTTTCTTTGCTGGTATGTTCAGTAAGTCTGCGTTAGATATACTTTGATTTGATTGACCATAAACAAGTGGCGCATTAACTACTATGATAGAAGTGGAAATAATCAACCCAAACAAGAAGATGACGGATAATGCTTCCTTTGATTTTTTTGTGTAACTCATCTGCTAATTCATTTAAAAAAGTCATTAACATACTATTAGAGTTTGGGGTAGGCATTAGAATTTAAGGCTATGATATAATACCAAATGAGGTCAAATCCTATCTTGGATTACAATCACTTGTGTATTGATTTTCCACCAAACCCGAATCCTAATCAAACCTTGTCAAATTTAAGTGGATTCATATTGTAAACAATACCATCCGACCATTTGCAATCAGACAAGTGTGGATTTATTCAAACTGGGTCACCTTCACCGCCTTTATTTGACTTATTGGGTTGGATGATAAGGATAGCCTATCATAGTAATTGTATGTTCCTTCCGTTGGTGAGTAAAATGTAATTGTTTGATTTTCTCCAGACTTTAGAATTTTGGTATGGACGGCTAATCCATCAATATAGAGCATGTGAGGAATTTTGTCTTGGTTTATCACAGTTAATACCATCGCAAAGTCTTTTGTCCTCATTAATAAAGTAGGGTTAGTTCCACTATTACCTTTAATTCCGATGACATTCAGCTTACCGTCGATGGTCTTAAATGCAATTGTAGTTTCGATTTTTTCCTTCCAAGTAATTGGAACATGTCTTACCAAACCTCCATTGACTAAAACGAAAAATAGTATTAGTGTTGTCAAACCTCCAACCAAGCCTATTGCTACTAGCGTTCCTTCATTTATGTTCCTTGGTTGGATATTAATATTCATATAAAATAATTATTGACATAAGCTAGAACTTATTCTAGAGGAATGCAGTGCCTGCATTTTCACTCCCTGCATTACAGTGTCAAAACTGCTGACGAGCTCCTAGTCACTTAAAGTTTATTTGGCTACAGACCTATTACCTATTGCAAGAACCAATTGCGGTATCAATTGGACTTACTAAGAAATTGGAATTATAAGCTCGCTGTAATACCATCCAATATGAATTTGATGCTTACAAGAATGATGGTTATCAAGACTATCTTTTTGAATTTCTCCTGGTCTATTCTCGTCAGTATCTTTCTGCCAACATAAGAACCTAGAAAAGCGCTCACAAATAGAAATGGAATCAAGTAGTAGTATTGTTCAGGTAGGAATCCGGAGGCAATGTAATAAGGAATTCTAGTTGCGTCAGTGCCCAGAGCCACAACGGCTGATGTAGCTATGTATTTTTCTTTATCCATCTTCAATCCGGTGAGAAATGCTGCCCTTAGTGCTCCGCCAGTCCCTATTAATCCCACTAGAAAACCTGAAACTCCACCACCCAAAGCTAGCGTTTTTTTGTTGGCCGGAAAGGTAAGCTTGGGCTTGATAAGGAATAAGACTGAAAGAACTATTAGAAATATTCCCAGCAAGAGCTTGAGAAAGGTTTGTGATAGATTACCTACCAATGTAGCACCAATTAGACTGAGAACCAAACTTGGTATGCCGAATATCAGTAAAACATTCCAGTCGAGCCCATGCCTGAAAAATGTGATTCTACTAACGTTTCCAAAGAGGTGAAATATCGCGACTAGGACCAATGCCGTCTTAAACTCTACCAAATACGATGCTAATGGCAGAAAGATAGTTGATGAACCAAAGCCTGCCATAGTCCCAAGAATTTCTGAAAAGAAACCAAGTAAGATGAGTATAATATATTCGAGTTCGAGGCTTAGGAACATAAATTAAGAGTTAAATTAAAGGTATTAAAATAATCAGTTATTATGACAAGAGAAAGCTAAATGACCAGTGAATAACGTTACTGGACAACATTGACAAAATCAATTATAAGGATATAGGTTATATATCCACGTTAGGTAAACGCCTTCTGCACATCAGTCTAATATTTTCGCCAGAACGAATAAAAAAACAATGGCCGCTAATATGACAACAAATATTTTGATGGGACCGTTTCTTGTTGACGCCGTAGATTCTCCTCGGCTGATTTTTTCTCGATATTATCTCCGAAGCAAGAGTTCATTATTACTTTACTAACAGAAACCAAAAGTAGAACAGACTTATCTACCAAGATCTTACAGCAGTCGAGGTAGTTACTATATGAAACTCTACAATAATTATGTGAATGACTCACAAATTGTATTTGATTGCAATTACTACAGGTCCAATATGCGTATTCTCTGCAAGTATTACAGGTAGCGATAGGGAGCATATAATAATTGCATGACGTGCAATGTTGTTGTTCGCTTTTCACACTATTACATTGGATTAATTATCTATTAGATTGACGATAATATTTCATATAGATCCAAATAAACTATATTGCAAATTTCATAAAGAAGGTAATTTAATTAATCTAATGCTGCGTTGATTACGTTACCTTTTTCTCGTAGTATCCAATATGGACTCTAAATTTATGACATGATCTGGGCACAAAATTTAGGTCAAAAATGGTTCACAAACCTCTGGGCCCGTACTGGAAACAGTGCATGGGCCCGTTCTGGAAACAGTGCATAAGTATGGGTTCATATTTAAACTAGCAATTGAAAAATAATTTAGACAAAATTCAATTAGAAAACTCCCTACCAAATCTTATGTGCGCGTTGCAATCACAGCTTGGGAAAAGAAAGTAACCTAAAAAGGGAATGCAAAAGCGAAATTTTTCATTCAAGAGATATACAATATCTGATTTTATGGTTGGCCATTATCCTAAAATGCAGAAAATATTTTAATAGTATATTTACAGCAAAAAGCCTATGTCTACTAACGCAGTTCATTTACATCGTGTGCTTACAGCAAATCCAGAGAAAATTTATCGTGCTTTTCTTGATCCTGATGCCATGGCTAAATGGCTACCTCCCAATGGCTTTACTTGTAGGGTTCATCAAATGGATCCCAAGGTAGGAGGCATCTACAAGATGTCTTTTACAAACTTTACCACTGAAAAGAGCGTATCATTTGGTGGGGAATATCGTGAGCTGGTGCAAAACGAACGATTACGTTATACGGATAAATTTGATGATCCAAACTTAGCTGGAGAAATTCAAGTAACTGTAATCTTAAAGAAGGTTTCACTAGGAACAGAAATTACGATTGAACAGGAGGGATTGCCCTCTGTCATTCCTCTTGAAGCGTGTTATGTTGGTTGGCAGCAATCATTGAATAATCTAGCAAAACTAGTCGAACCAGAAATTACAGAGCAGATTTAGATTCTCTAATAAATAAATACAATTTAAATCATGAATTAATTGCAGGTTTGTGTAAGTTTTTACAAAATGTAGATTTATGGTCAAGTTAGATGGACGTTGACTACACAACTATCATTTGGACGGGTTCTGATTTCAGCATCAATCCCTCTGGTCTCAGACTACGAATTAAAAATAAATAATGTTTAACCATCTTGAAAAAATAAGAACGGACGCACTAACGAAGGTAGAATCCGATTAGTCAACCTACTACAAAAGAGACCAAAAAAAAATATTCGGGAAGTATTATTTTGAACCTTCCTTGAGTTTTTGACTTGCGTTGCCAAGTAAACTGCCTAGACCACCGGCTATCTTCTTGCCTAAGTCTTCAGTCTTATTCATAATATTTGCGCCTGTATTGTTTGCCTTTGCACTTGCATTTCCCATTGCATTTGAAGCATTAGTAGTCACATTTTGAGCATTTGCCACTGAAACATAAATCAACGTAAATGCCAATGTGAGAACCACCGCTCCGATATAGATTGGTTTATTCATCAATCAGAAATGAACAACATCCTTTTAATACCTTATAGAGCCTAATGATTGCTAAATCACGTTAAATTAATGTTTTGGCGAAGGCATTTGTTTGATACCTTGGATTTAATTTTTGCTTATAAAATACTCAAGAAAATAAACGTGATAGCTCCAACATTCATGGAGGGAACCTCGTAATCAATAAGTTGATTTTGATTTGTTTTACTGGTTGGAAAATACTGTGATAAATGCATGAAACCATCGATTTTAATTAGATTGTCTTATCAGATAGTAACATTCATAGTATGAAAAGTAAAATATCAATATTAGTAACAAGAGATATTGTGGGTTGGAATGCCGATGAGTTCTAAATGGTTGAAAACTTTACCATTTAAGAAGTTGATAGTAAAACATACTCCAGACAATTCCCCCTATGGCTAATGCAGCTATACCGCCTATTATTAATAGAGTTCCACTCCTCATAATCAGGTAGAATTAAAAGTGCCTATTTAAACTTTCTAAGGCTGCCACCTTAGGGGAGCATTATAGTAAAATCTTAATGTCTTCCAAAATTAGAGTATGATTGAACTTCAGTTTCTTCGATGCATTAGAAATTTAGCTACGAAAACCCCGCTAATAGGATTAATACTAATAGTAGGTTACAAATTTTTGAATTAAGTATAACGTCAATGTTCAATGTTGATAAAATTTACGTAATCTCTTCTCAAATTGGAAAAACTAATCAATTACACAACAAATGTCGCAGCTGTCTATGAATTTAACTTCTAATCCCTGAAGTCCTACGAGCTATGCAACCTAAAACTAGAGCGTTGACAAAATTTTATCTCTAGGATAAACATAAAGAAAACATTTCTACATCTTATCTATATTCATCGCCACAATCTCCAATAACTTCAAACAAGTCATTTGACTTTTTACAAATAGCATCTATGGAATCACGATCTGAGTTATCCAAATTACAGGTAAAAACCTTAGTATTGTCACCCAGATGATCAACTATTCCAAGTCTAACACCTATAATAACAGCTGCCACTGTAGGTTTCGCAAGGATATAGTTTGTAGCTACGTTTGCAATACTTACATTGTGTTTTTTTGCAATGTCGTTCAACGTCAATAAGAGACTTTGGAATAAATTCCAACCTCCCCATGTATCTATCATCCTCTTGTATTTTCGTAGGCTTAATGTATCTAGTTCGATACCAGATGGTTCTGTCCTTCCTACATATCTTTCAGACAAAAGTCCACCGCAAATGCTTCCATAAGCAAGAAGGCTGATATTATGTTCCTTGCAAAATGATATCATTTTTACTTCAGGTCTCCTATCTATTATTGAGTATTGAACTTGGTTTGAGGCAATTTGTATATCTGAGTCTATGAGCATTTGGAGATGTTCAGTATCAAAATTTGTAAGAGCCAAATTCCTTATAGTTCCCGTGTTCTTAAGATCTGATAAATATTTCAGAGCATCCATGTAATATGGATTGTTATAATCCCACCAATGTAGTTGTAGTAAATCTAACGAGCTAACATGCATTCTACTAAGGGAAGATTCTATGCTGCTTTTAATCATAGACTGTGTTATTCTATTTGGCTGTGGTACCCATTTTGTGAATGACTGAATTTTATCAAGCTCTTTTGGTCCTTTTAGCTTTGACAATCTATTTCTGAACTCGCCGATAAAATCCTCAGCTGGACCATAAATATCGGCTAAATCCCAAGTCGTAAATCCTGCTTCATGATATCTTAACATGTCTGCCAGTGCAGATTCACGATCTATATTGCCATGTCCGCCTGCGACTTGCCACATACCATTGACAATTCTACAAATGTTCAAATCAGGGACCAGCCGGTAGAATTTTTGATTCATGTTAATTATTACTAATTGCTATATTTTTAGATTAAAATATCTGATCAGTATCTATACTACTTTGTCACATACGTTTCTGGTTATTTCGTTATGATTGTTGATGAATGAAACCCGATAAAGTGTCATTTCATCAAAAATTCGCTTCTTCTAATTCTGTTGAAAATATGCATGATTTTTTTGAGGTTAATAGGGTTAAATTATCAAATGTAGTTCATTCTGTGGAACCAAGAAATTTACCTAATCTTCGACCTTTTTATTTTTTCTTGGAGTAGCATACAACCTTGAATTAAGGTTTCGGGTCTTGGTGGACAGCCAGGTACATATACATCAACAGGGACAATTCCATCAACTCCTGGAAGTACATTATAAGAATCTATG
>DATBHO010000032.1:0-4316 GCA_036557405.1 Nitrososphaeraceae archaeon | reverse complement strand
GTAGTGCTTTAACATCTCCCATGGACCTTCAGTATTCCAGGATGCATTTCTAAATTCAATGGCATAATCATAACCATTTGGAAGTTTATCAAGAAATACTTCTGTTTTTTTAAACTCTTTAATAGTAAAACTTGGAGGCAGCTGAATAAGTATTGCTCCCAGCTTGTTAGAATTGTTTAAAGGTGATACCTTATCAAGGAATTCTTCTAGATCTGTCATGGCTCCTGCGTTTATATCAAGTCCTTTATCATGAGTTACTATTTCAGGAACCTTAACTGAGAACTGAAAATGATGTGGTGTTGCTTTGGCCATGCTGACAAACGTTTCTTTTGTCATGAATTTGTAGAATTTTTCATAGAATGTTGCGTCCATCTCTACAGTATTAAAAAACCTGGAGTAGTATGGTAATTTCTTAGTTAGAGCATTTGGATAAAATACCTTAACCCAACCACCCTTCTCAACTGAATCAGCATAACTCCAGCCGGAACAACCTATATGCACAGGCATCACAAATTAGTGTGCAATAAATCGAATTATACTTTGTTGATTACCTCACAAAAAATAATGGAAAGTGGTTCCTTTCATGGCTCGTGGGACGGTACTGCGTCAATTCAGAAAAGAGTGTTCAAGGCTCATTCGGATTCTTCTACCACTTGTCTTTCAATATTCTGTCCAACATATAATGTATGAGAACAACACAAAAAGTACTAATATCGGTACGAGCCCGGAGGGATTAATCTGATTTTTCAGATGAGTCGTAATTACATTTTCTAGTTTCCCTTGGAGAGAATTCGCAAATTGGAAATAATTTTCAGCTTACTGCCGTATAGCTTCATTGGGATTCTAACCATGCATGTATTAGGGCTCACCTAATAGTATTTACCTTTTTGGCGTTACTAACTATTTTTGCATTAGTCTTCTTCGACAAGACTAAAGCTTTCACTAATTGAGTTGGAAAATAAACGTAGAAGGCAAATAAAAAAATATTTTGATGTTAAATTTGTGCAATCTTAGCAGAGTCAATTAATCTTTAAATATGATTAATTTGTCACTTCCTTCATGCAAGACCATAAAATTCTACATTTAGTCATATTAGCAAGTGCACTGTTATCGTTGCTACTGGTTTCAACTACATACTCGAATTTTACCTATGCACAAAGCAAATTTAGAGCAAAACTCGATGCAAATAATGAAGTTCCACCCGTAAATTCAACAGCAGAGGGCGTAGCCACATTCAAAGTAAAGGATAATGCAATAACTACCAAGATCAATTTAACTGGAATAACAGATATTTCAGGAGCTCAGATACACGCAGGAAAGAAGGGACAAAATGGTGACCCAATAATTGATTTGTTAAAAACAGGTAAGAAGACTAAAACACCTGGAGGAGTCGCAATTGAAGGAAACTTTACTGCTTCTGACTTTGAAGGTTCCATGAAAGGAAAAGCTCTATCTGCTCTGCAGTCCGCAATGGGCACTAATGAGACATATGTTAATATTAAGACAAGTGATCATCCAGACGGAGAGATAAGGGGACAAATCAAGGTTAAAGGCAACGCAACACAGTAGAGCTTGTGAATCCCAAACCGATGGATGGAAAGAAATAGGGTATACTGCCTCAGAAAACTAAAGGATTCACATTTTTCCCGCCGGGATTTGAATCCTGCATGTAGTAGGGTTCTACTAACATATGTTTAATTTTTTAACGACATTAACAAGACCTGTCTTAACTTAACTTCTGCATAAATCTATTCTGAATACAAAACATAGGAATTTAATTGATTGGTAAACACTAAAAAGTTTCATACTTTGGTAACTATTGGATATTTATTGAAAATTGCGCTTCCGGATGAACATGAGAATCTTGTGACAGTAACGAATAATAACTTAGAATACGGAAAAAGGAAGGATTGAAGTAATTATTGCGCTTCTTGGGCAGATTTCAAGTTCATCAGTTGTTGCAACGCCTGCAATGCGTTAAATGTCTCAACAGCCTGCTTTGGGTCTTGCATTGCTTTGATCTTTCCAATAGCATCCTTAACATCTGGACTCTGTTCTATACTCGCTAAAGCTGGATTTTTATCTTTCAAGATCTTAATCCATGTTTCGACGGGCAATCCTGTAGTCTGCTTCATCTCACCAGTCTGGTTCCCCTGAGCGTTTGCCACCTTCAAACTCGGAGTCGCAAGGACCGCTGCGGATAAGAGCACGCTTGCTAGAACTGCTAAAATTCCTATTTTTCGATACATCAATAGCAACTAGTATTTTGTATTATAAATGAGTGTAGATCATCAGAATTGAAATTTTGGTTTTGACGGTCATAAATATTTGTACAACAGTCTTTTTGGACTGGAATCATAAATTCTTTGTATTATAATCATTTATAGTTTATCATAGTAATTATAAGTCCTAAACACAAACAACTGATGGGACATTGGTTGTTTCTTGTTCATCCAGCCAAATTAACTCCCATCTGGTGTTAATTTTTACTTACAAATATTGATTACTATGAAAATATTTTGTTTTCTTGGATGATAACAACGGTAGGAAATTTTAGGATCGTCTCATTCATCCAACAATCAAAACAAACTTCAAAATCAAGTTGGTATATTTCCCTTCTTGTTTTCCTTCTCCCCATCTAAACAATGAGTTCCTTACATGCAATACCTGCCTCTTTATGTGCATCTAATACCTCCTTTGTCTTGAACCACATACCACACTTACACTTGAAGCATTTACGAAGCGAATTATAAGGTTCAAAGTTGTTACCCTTTATGCTGAGCGAACATTCAGGGTTAGGACACCAATCTTGCCCTACCGGTTTAGGACACCAAATCCAACGGGAATATCGGTGATTCTGCTTTTAATATTGTAAATAGTCTTTTGAGTTATGGTGTTTTTTGTTTGTTTATACGCCTCATTGATAATTTGTGAGCCCGAAATCCTCTTAATCGATAAAGTGGCGACTATTCTTTGTATCAGGCTTCTTTCCGCAGAGGTGAATTTAGAGACGTTCTTATTTAGCGACTTTAAAAAAATAAACTTTCTTTTTTTTCTTTTCTTTACCTGTTTACAATATCTCTATTACAATTGCCTGCCTATAATATCATATAAGGATGAAATAGTACCTTACCACAAGAACAGGTACAACACAGCTGTTGGGTATACCATTTGATACGGTGCACCATTTTCTGTTTTTGTAATGTGTGTGTACGAAGGCGGTTCCAGTCTGGTTCATGTAAACAATTTTCTTAATACCCTTTGCTTTCAAATCATTGGGGAGATCAAAAGGAAGAACAAAGACCATTTCACTGCCAATTTCATACAGGCCTGTGTCTAATACGAATTAAGGGAGAGGGATATTTATGTCCAAAATGTGGTTGTAGATGGCCTGCTATAGAAATTAGAGACTACTAATCGACTTCAAATATCTGTATTATCTGTCTCTACCCATATAGATATGACTTAACGTACTCAGAATATGATTTAGGCATTATGCTGTCGCTCCCCTCTCGCTTCGCTGATGGGTGAAAAGTTAAATCCGAATATGAGAACTTAGAGCTAAAGCAGAGCAGCAACGCCTTATTCCACAGCCACATACACAAATATCTTCATCAAAACCACCTACTCAAGGAATTCGGGCCCTACCACCTACTCAGAGAATTCGAGACCTACCACCTTTTTACTCTGATATGACGCATGAAATTAATAAGACGCCTTTTACACTCATTTATGGGAAAGCTGCAAGATAGCCAAAGGGTACTAGTCTTACAAGGTGGAGGGTCTCTCGGTGCATATGAAGCGGGATCCTACCAAGCAATTTATGAAGCCATCACTAAAAAAGATAGAGAAAAAGGAATAAAAGATAAACCAGTTTTCAATATTGTCGCTGGAACGTCAATAGGTGCAATAAATTCTGCTATAATTGTAAGCTACGTAGTGGAAAACAATACTTGGGAGGGCTCTTCAGAAAAACTAAACGAGTTCTGGGAGTACTTGTCAAAGGAATCTCCAATAGACCAGATTCCAGGTTTTACAGCATGGTGGGATTATTTACGTAAGACCCTCTATCCTGGTATTGCCACCGGGGAGGCTGCAAGAAGATATTATTCAGCGAGACAATTTGCAATTACCGGGGTGCCCACAGTTTTTTATCCTTCTGTCCCACTAGTTGATGGTAAGTTTTTTGATCCTCTCAATACATGGTTTCGGTTTGACAGTGAACCATTAAAGAGAAGTTTAGAGAGATTTGCAAAATTTCCAATAGCAACAAGTTTCGATGAGAAATCATCACTGCCCCAACCAAGACTCATTAT
>DATBHO010000031.1:0-8791 GCA_036557405.1 Nitrososphaeraceae archaeon | reverse complement strand
TTTGTGATATTGCATGAGTTTTATCATCATTTGAGACATAGAGGGCTGGAACATAGAGGTTCAGAAAAAGGAGCGGATAACTTTGCATTAAAATTCATTGAATCATATCGTCTTTTGAGGATCCAGGAACTGGCTAAAAATTAAAGAAATAATATGTTAGGAAATCAAAATTGCAAAAATGTCAAATCTGTCAGATGTTCCAAATGTTTCTTTGAAACGGAATCACTAATTTTCTTTAATTCATTTTTTGCCTTTGATGAATAAGACATGTATAAATTTTCCATCCGTTCTATAAATTCAACAGATTCTTTGTTGTTCCTTACCAAAATATTAAATAGCCTATCTTCATTGTTCCAGTCCATGATGTCATCGTGTATCTGGTATGCTATTCCCAACAAGTGCCCAAAATTCCCCATAGCAGAAATTTCTTCCTCAGTGCCTTCTCCCAATAGAGAGCCAATTTTTGATGCAGCTTCAAATAACGATGCCGTCTTATTTTCAACTACCTTGATATAATCATCATCTTTTAGGATTAGATCTTTAGTCAGTTTTATTTCCATCATCTCACCTTCGCTCATCTTTGTAGCTGCCTTCGATAATTCTGCAGAAATTTTTGCATTGTTAAGTTTAGTAATAATATTAAGTATTATTCCAAGGACAAAGTCAGCAGTGAGAATGCTGCTATTATATCCATATTTTATATGAAATGATGGTTTTCCCCTCCTGTAATCTTCTTTGTCTATAATGTCATCATGAATAACAGACTCTGTGTGGAGTAATTCTATTGCACAGGAAGCCAAAAACATGTCCTCTGTGACCTCTGTCGTAGGGCTCTTGTTGGAGGAAATTGTCTCGGCCGACAAAACGAGTATTAGAGGTCTAATTCTTTTTCCACCTTCTGATGCGTATCTTAGTGGAGTATAAAATTCAGACCACGAGTATAGATCTAATTCTCTTGCAAGATATTCATCAATTTTTGATAAATAAGAACTAAATTGATCCAATAATGGATTTGCTTCAATATTTCTTCTGTTCAAGAATGGAATCTAGCCTAGACTAGTGTTCATTTATTGATATTTAATTCTTTTACAAAAATTAAATTTTGTACAATCAAGTATTTTCATATACCTATCTATGGATAACGTTATTAAGATTTGATTACCCGTACGCAAGCAAACGGAGTGGCATTATTCGAAAATGCTCCGGCCGGGATTTGAACCCGGGATCTGCGACTCGAAAGGCCACAATGCTTGACCGGACTATGCAATCGTTATTTTCTGGGACGATTACTACACCACCGGAGCCACTAGGATGATGTATAATTCACAATATAATAGTTTACGGCGAAAGAAAATATGCTGTTTAAGCCATAAGTTTCTTAAAATTATCTGACATGTGTAGCGCTTTCTCTTAATGAAACTTAAACAATTACTGCAAATAAAAAATTATCACAGAAGGTTTTATTATTGGTTATTGATGAATGATCTTGATGAATGAACTGATTTGCAGAATAGATAAAGAAGTCGAGAAGAGGAGTCTTTTAAAACATCCATTTTATAGGATGTGGTCAAATGGAGAATTAAGTTTAAATCAATTACAGGGTTATTCTATAGAGTATTTCCAATTAGTGAAATTGGTTCCAGAAATGGTTAATAATATCAAGTTAAAATTGCGAGACCCCAAATTGGAGAGCGTAATTGAAGAGAGTCACAAAGAAGAATTAAGTCATATTGAGCCGTGGATAAGATTTGCTACCTCTCTTGGAGTACAAAAACAACAACTGTTAAATTATGTTTGTGACGAAAATACAAAGACTGCAGTATCTTCTCTTGTGGAATTAACTAACGATTCGATACACCCGAGTGTTTGTGCAATGTATGCATACGAAATGGATTTGCCTAACATAAGCAGATCAAAGATTGAGGGTTTGCATGAATTCTACAATATTTCTGATGCTGATTCAACTAACTACTTTGAAATACATGAAGAAGCTGATATCAGACATGCAGAAATATGGCGGAATATGATAAAAAATATTCCGGTCTATAAACATGACTTATGTTTCAAGGCAGCTGCAAAGTCTCTTGATGCCCAAAATTTGTTGTTAGATGCTGTCTATGAAAAATACGTAAGAACTTTTAACTAGGCAACTGTTTCTGGCCTAAGTAAAAGATTAACTTAAGTCAAGTCCAACAGTTAAATTTTTCTCTTTCAAAACCTTTATACATATTTTCATTGCGAAAAAGTCTGTTGGGCCCATAGCTCAGCCTGGTTAGAGCGACCGGCTCATAACCGGTCGGCCGGGGGTTCAAATCCCCTTGGGCCCATTTTGATAACGACGCTTAAATCTTGGCCCGTATATAATTAGACAGTATACTGAAATGAGTAACTTAACATTAGATGGGGACAATCCGCTTCAAATGTTCCTCTATGCCCTAAGAGCTCCCGAGTCAAAAAGACAATATCCAAGAAGACTGAAGGTCTTCCTTGATTATCTAACAAATAAAGGAGAATTGCAATGTGACAGTGCTCTCGAAGATGAATGTAAAGAATTTTTAATAAAAACTAAAGAAAATCCCAAATGGGCTAACGGTCAATTGATGGAGTTTATCCTTTTTGAAAGGAATAGAGTTGAAAAAGGCGTTCAGACTCATTCCAGACTATTTGTAAGAGACATTAGGAAATTGCTCGGTTAGAACGCTAATCGTAACCAATGGTTTCGAATCCCACTCCCCATGCTTGTTTGACTTTCCTAAAATAATGAACAAACTATAATTACATTATCGCCCAATGACTTGTATTGCCAGCACTAATAGGCTGCTCGGGCTGGAGTTATGGCGAATCTGTTGAAAATGGCGGATGGCTTAATCACACTTTACCATTAACTGACTACTAGTCTACCCGTAATGAAAAGATGGATTGTACAAAAGTAATCATAGTGGGCCAGGAGCAGTAGGCAAACGAAGCGCCACTGCTACAAAATAGGAGACAATCCATATTATGACAGCAATAATAGCAGCCCTAGTCCAGCTTAGTCCGTATAATCCCTTTAATGCCAACAGCCAAGCTATGCCTCCCACTACAATTGCCAACAATCCATGACCAAAGAGATAGTATACAACAACCCAAACTACTGCTCCTATTACAGCTGTTATGAATGCTTTTCCGAGGTTTGTTCTTCCTCTAAATAACTTGGTTACAATGAAGATAACGATTGTTGAGATAACTAGAGCTATTACGAAAATGACAGCCGGATTATGTATTTCTAATGATGCCATTGTGTCCTAGTTTAATGTGAGCAGGAAGCCTTACCCGTATTGTGTACTCCAAATATCAAAAAATTAAGATACAAGAGTTATTTCGCTCCTATCCCTTCTTTAATTTTTTCGCTGATGTTACCCAAAACATCACCAATTTTTTGACCCACTTCACCAGTCTCATTCATAATATTTCCTCCAGTCTGATTTGCATTTGCACTTGCATTTCCCATGGCGTTTGAAGTGTTAGTCGTCAGATTCTGAGCATTAGCCACTCGCACATAAATCAGTGCAAATGCCAACACCAGAGCCACGCTTCCGAAATAGTGTGATTTTTTCATCATACACTGATTGGCAACATTCTTTAATAGTTTGCAAGGATACACTGGTGGAACTTCTAAAAGAACATGAGAATAAACGATTTATTAAATAGATAATAATTGCATTTATTGCACAATAACTTCTATTGACAGTATTCATAGGATGTTCAGGTTGGAGCTATTCTGATTACTTTGAGAGAGGAGGCTCGGCCAGTGTCTAACTAATATTATCTGTGACGTAAGGGACTCATTAGATAGTGGGGGATTGGGTTTGTCTTTCATCATAACACCATCATACGAATCCAGTCCCACATACAAGATTTCATGGATACATAACAAAGTTCAGAATACTAGTTATTTTATGTAAATGTAGTTGTCTTTATTATTGTAGGCAAGGTCTGCCATAGTTAATACCGTAAAATTACCATCATGCAAATATTTCATCTCCTTATTAAATAAATCTAGGTTTGTATTGTAGTCGATGTCCTGCTGGTCACTTGCTCTATGATATATGACAATAGGAATTGCATTTATTGTTCCATTCTTATTATAGTCAAATTGGGTGTTTACTACTTGAATGAACCTATCATATAATGCAGCATCGTCATATGAATTCTCTCTTCTTGACAAGTCGTGACTCCAACCTCTAATTGAATATTTGTTAGCATAATTAAGTTTACCATCTTTGGTATATGTGCTGCAGTCATTCTGATGTGATTTATGTATCCAACCGTCACAATGTAGAAAAGTGACTGGGCTACTTGCAGTTCTAGCCAAGTCATAGTATTTTGACACTACCTTTACAACAGTTTTATTATCCCATCCTTGGTCAAAGGGATAAGCAAAACTTGTTGCATCTATTCCATGTGCCTTAAGACATGCCTTAGATTCTCCTATCTGATACTCCAGACTATTTTTCGATGAATCACTTAAATTATGATGATTCATGGTGTGTGATTCTATATCCTGTCCGTCTTTGTATAACGCTTCTATGTCTGTCCAATTCATATACCCCTTCTTATTACCATCCAAATACTTACAAACAACATAGAAGGTGGCCTTGAATCCATACTTATCAAGTATTGGCTTTGCTTGAGTAAATTGACTTTTACGACCGTCGTCAAAATTTAATATTACTACTTTTTTGCTTTCTGTATTTCCTACAGTTTGAGCATACGATATCAAAAGAATCTGTGAGGAGAAAATCAATACAAATAGAGTAGCACTTAGAATTGATATTAACAGACAAAAAGGTACGTCAGTCAAATTAATCTGCAATAAATTGCAGAAATCCTAATAATAATTTAATCTTTAGTTCACTAAACCCGTTGCATCTACATTCTTCCTTAGATAATTATTGTGGGAATTATTCACTGTAACTGAGCAAATGTATTTTCTCCTCTTAATTCCCTTTTAACATCGGTCATTTCAGATAATGTGGATATATTATCGTTGCCAAAAATAATTAGTCCAAACACTAAGGCTCCTATCGCGATAGCAATAAACACTTTTGATATGAATTCATTTAAACTGTCCACAGGTGGTAACAGCATCGTATTATCCATTGCTGTGATTTTGACGAATGCAGGATAACCTGAAGAAAATTTATTATCTAGTCTGTCCAAGGGTTCGTCTACTTGAAAATCAAATAGAGATAGAAATAGCCATACTTTATATTTAGATTACAGCAAATGATTCATTAATGAAATATGTTAAAAAGAATTTGTTCGTAATAATTGTTTCTTTACTCTTGATTTTGATTCCGTCAATTGCAGTAATTTCTTTCTCCCAATCTAATGATACATCATCAGGTGACACATCGTCCAACAAAACTGAAACATTTAGCTCTATGAGTCATTCGTTTGGTGAAAACCAATCAGAAAATAATCGCAAATAATTAATCTATTTAGTCCGCAAGTTTTACAACCCTAGCAATGGCAAAAGCAATACTAGCAATCAATAATCTGGTTAAGACAGGTCGACAAGACATAGTTCCTCCAACATTTTAGAATCGTGTATCGATAACATTTCGTCAAATACTTGTATCTTTCTTCTCTAAAGCATCCCTAAAGAGTCTCCATTTCCATATCTCCATTTCTGATGCAATTCGATAAGAAGGAATTGTTCAATCGTGCTATTTGACAGCGGCTTTTTTGGTAGGATAGAGGTTACGAGTACCCTTTTTACTTTCGCAAGAACGTTGAATTGATTCCCTTGAACCTGAATGAAAAATATGAATATAATTTACAGCCAAATAAGGCGCTTGAAATTAAATTTTCGACAAGATTTAACTTTTTATAATATGCTAACGATGTGTTACATATGGTTAAATCAGTAAAACTTCTCTTTGCTGCAATTAATCTGGTATTTCTGGTGTTATTATTGAATTCTGGAGGACTGCATATACAAGGAGCAACAGTTTTCGATAAATCAAATTTTAGTAATCCTTTAGAAATTGATAACAAGTATTTACCTCTGAAACCTGGTACAACATTGATTTATGAAGGCAAAAATGAAGATGGACCAACAAGGGACGTTTTTGCAGTAACCAATGACACGAAGGAAATAATGGGCATACCTACGCGGGTCGTACATGATGACGGATATGTGAAAGGAGAGCATGAAGAAACCACAAATGATTGGTTCGCGCAGGATAACCAAGGAAATGTCTGGTATATGGGAGAGGATACTACTGACCTGACTACTAAGAAAAACCCTCATGAAGGCTCCTGGGAGGCAGGTGTGAAAGGTGCCAAAGCAGGAATAGTGATGGAGGCAAATCCTAAGGTCGATGACACATATAATCAAGAATTCTCAAAGGGTGTTGCAGAAGACAAAGGGACAGTCCTTAGTTTGGGTGAGAAGATTACAGTACCATACGGCACTTTTTCAAATGTTCTTAAGACAAAGGACTTTTCACCCCTTGAACCAGATATTGTTGAAAACAAATACTACGCACCGAATATTGGAGAGGTGAAGGCTATTAGTGTTAAGGGAGAGACGGATGTAGAATCATTGGTACAAATCAACGGTACTGGTAACGGTAATTCAACAGATACGAAGTAATACAATATCTCGACACAACCTTCATACTTTCACTCTTGTGCATTGAATCAATCATTTGGAATGCCTATTATCAATTTTTACAATTTTGGTCTAAAATTTTTCAGCTGCTAATTTTGTCAACTGTTTGTAGTGTTCGAATATAATTGATATTGGATAATAAACTGAATTAGTTAGCTACTGAGTATCAGATTATTATTCACCTGTATTACCTTTGACCATCTTCCAGCCTTTATTTAGAAAATACTGCACCTTGTCTCTAAAATCAGTATAAAAATAAAACCATTTTCCTATATTGCCGTTGTAAGTGAAACGCATTAGTGCAAGTCCAACAGAGCGTATAATCGTCACGCTGTAATTGGCTTTTTTCAGTATGACAAGCATCGCGAATTAATAGTGCAAAAAAGTTTAACTCAATTAGATATTTTATCATCTTGTCCATAGCCTTATTTATAAAGATGAAAAATGTCGAGAAAAACTATAGCAGTCGATTCTGAAATGGTTGATAAAACTCTTGAGGGTTTAGCCGAGCTTATATTTTACCTCGACAAGAACCCGAAGAAAACAAGGAAAGATAAGAACACGATTAAAAAAATTCAAGAGATTCGAGATACGTTATAGGATTCGGTACTCTACGCGAAATTAAAAAAGAGTATAGAGTAACCATAACGTTGACTAATGCCCCTTTAAATTTAAATTTCAACTCTTTTTTTTCCTTTGTTAGATAGATATATTTTAGATTTTTCTATTTAAGTTAAAAGATATTTTTACATATTCATGCCTTGTGGCATGACAGGTTCTTTATTTATTTCATAGTTACTGTCCTTAAGGCCATTGTTTTTTTGCTCAGGAGACATGACCATTTTGCCTGCAGTATTACCTTCATTATCCGTAAACATTTTATCGTCATATACTTTGATTAATCCGAGACTACTGGTAACGCCTAATATTATCAGAACAATTCCAAAGCCCCTAGCAATCCATATTCCTTTAGACCACATTTTCTCTCCGAAAATTATTATTGCAAACAAGCCCATCCATGCAAGGTTCATCCATCCTAGGGCTACCATTATTAAGAAATAAGGCCAGCAGCATCCAAGGCAGTAAAGTCCATGATAGGCTCCCATTTTAAAGGCGCCCGCTGTTCCGCTTTTCCATCTTCTCATAAAGAAACTAAAAGGGGATTCGCAGTATCCTATGCATTTGTTCTTTAAAGGAGTAAACTGGTAGACACCAGATATAATTAGAATACCTCCAGATACCGTTTCAATATAATTATTTGTTTGAATACCCATAAGCGTATTCATGAAAACAGACCAACCTAATAGTAATCCTATACCGGTTAGTGACCAAATTACAAGGTACATTCCTATAAAAAGTATGACCTTAAATGTATGCGGAAATTTTAACTGAATTGTTTCTGACGACGACGAATGGTTTTTAGTAAGCAACTTATTGTAAAGAAGAACCATTGGTATTATAGCTGGGAACATCATTGCGGCCATTCCAGCTGTCCAGGTTGCGGTAAATAGTCCAATTAGTATTGGATTGTAGGTAACCATAATGTTCATCATATCGGGTTGGAATGTCGATATTAACCAGGATAACCCTGAAGTCAATAGAAGTGAAATGATTATGATTTTATGAAGTATTATCATTGGTTGCCAAAATTAATTTTACTGAGTATAATAGTAAAAAGCGGATTAAGGACCGCTCCAATCAAAGGGAATATGCTTGCTTGATTTGCCTTTTCTTTCCCATTTAAAACCCATTGCATCTGCTTCATCTTTTACTGCTGTTCCCCATGTCGCAACTGTTCCTGGTCCTACTTCACTTCCAGGTGCATTAAGAGTTTGAACCCTTTTCCCGGGAGGAGTCATAGGTCCAGTTAGCGCTTCTGCCCTTGCAACCACCCTGCCTGGGATTTCAGCACTCCAATAAGATAAATCTTCGGCAACTTCAAATTTGATGGGTGCATAATCTACTCCACGGACCTCTCCTACAAGTTTTGCAAATTCAGCCATAAATCCACCAGCCTTGCCGCTGAAAATCATCTGCAAGGCTTCTCGTTGTTCCTTATCGGCCCGCTCATCGAAGAATAATCCAAGAGTTACCTTTGTTCCACCCGCCCAGATATTACCTTCGAAGCTT
>DATBHO010000030.1:0-1687 GCA_036557405.1 Nitrososphaeraceae archaeon | reverse complement strand
TAAGAAAGGATACACTATCCAAATAATATTAGAAGATAGCTCATCTCTAACCTCTAGTGGCTCTGCAATCTTGAGAAGATTAACTTGACCTTCCGTAAGCCCACATTCCTCACGTATCTCTTTAAATGCTTGAACCAATGGGTTTACGTCCTCTAGATAGCCACTAATTCCTGCCCACAAACCATTCATAGTTCTAACCTTTGCGCTGCGTTTGAGAAGCAATATTTTTCCTTTATACATCAAGAAAACCGTGACTACCTTTATTCTGTTTTCGGCTTTATCTCCTGCATTCATAAATGATTTCAATTAGGAGCTACTAATAGAATTTAACTACCACTAATAATCATGTAGCGTAAAACATCGTCGTATAAAATATGCCTTTGAACTGAAAACAGGATATACAGCTGTTACAAATATAGAATCTCAAGACCGAATTGGCCAACAAGGTTCATTATTCGGCTTTTTTCTTCCCCTAGACCCTTCCTATCGACTACAATATGAGTAACCTTTTCGATACTCTTGGAGTACATTTGATTTAGCATAGCATGATCAATAAAACTAAGATTATACTTCGAAGCTATTGCAGCAAGAGCATAATCTGATTCTATCAACAATTTATTAAATTTGTCAGGATAATGTGGTCCACCAATTCCGATACCTATCTTATCACAATTTAAGCCGAAATTGATTACCTCAAGTATTGTGTCACAAACAAGTGAAGCTGCATTGATGTCAGTCCACTGAGGGTAGGATGATCCTATCTCCACGAATAAAATTGGGCATGACAGGGAAGTTGGTCCGTGATGTGTTGCTTCAATGCATATTTCGTAGTCTGGAACCAAAGATTTCTTATTGTTAATTCGTTTTATGAAATCTTTTTGGAGGGATGGAAAGCATAACCCAAGTTCTTTCGATCTTCCTCCATATTTATTATCCATAAAATTTCCTGTGGAATGACATGTAAGAGCTGGTCTTTTCTTCGATGATTCATGTTTAGACAGGAAAATAACCGCTTTTGAATTTTGAATTTGCGAATTGACATCCTTAAAGTGAATGAGTTCGAACTTGGAAACATAAAGCTTGACATCTTCGTGAAACTTGGATTCAAAGATGTTCGATCTGTCATTTACAGGCTCGAAACCTCTGTAATTAATCAGATAATTTAGCATAGTCCTGCTTGCAAGATCGGCTTCCGAAGCCATAAGAGTATAATAATTTTCCTTCAAAGGTATCTGTACTTGAGGCCAATATCGCTTATTTTTATCTTCCAGAATGCCTTCGTTTACAAAAAATTGATGTTCTTAGATTATCTTTCATCCATGAGATAGCAATCCTACGATTATGTTTTTTAGAGGCTTTAAGAAGTGCTCCTTGCCAAGACACAGCATATGATTTTGTATATATCGCAATACTTTGATTACATACTGAACTCGTAGCATAGGCTTTCTTCTGAACTCAATAGACCCATAGCTTAAATGTGCCCGAACAGATCCAACTTGTACCAAGAGTGAATTATTGTGCATAATGTAGTTTCAAAATAACGAATTTATATGATTCAACTTAAGTAAATTTATAAATTGCATTTGAGTATCGATTAATGAAATAGGAATTATGAACAATTATCTTGAAAAAAATAAACATTCTGATGATGAGGTTTTTAGTAATTTGTCTGATTTTGAGCAAGACA
>DATBHO010000029.1:0-25328 GCA_036557405.1 Nitrososphaeraceae archaeon | reverse complement strand
ATCTAGCAAGTAAATACCAAAAAATGCTAAAATGTAGAATTTCTCTAGAAATTTTAATTCTCCTAATTTTTACGCCAAAAATATGACAAATAAAGTTCTATATGAACTAAATAGAAATTTCTTTAGTGATTAACTTACGTTTTATTCCATCTCAAGGCTTTAATTATATTTTGAATTCATAATATTACCAAAAATGCATATTGAATCAGAAGCTGCAATAAAAAAGGTTTTAGTTATCGGCCTTGGACAATTGGGTTTGCCTGTTGCAAAGTACGTAAAGGAAAAAGGTTTCGAAACGTTTGGGTATGATATCAATCAGCTAAGAGTAGAAAACGCAGAAAAAAAATATGGAATTAAAGGTATTGAACAATTTGATGATATTGATGTTTTTATCTTGTGTGTGTCTACGCACGATCAAAATGACAAGTATACTCCCAATGTTGATAGCCTCTTTTCAATAGCCCAAAAAATTTCGAGAGAAGCCAAAAATGGCTCACTTGTTTCTATAGAAAGTACAGTGCCAAAAGGCACCTCAAAGAAAATATTCGAAATGTTAAACCACAGAGTTCACGTCGCACATGCTCCTCATAGGTGGTATGCTCTTGAAGAGGAGCTGCATGGGGTCAACCAAGTTAGAGTAATCGGCGGTGTAAGCGATTGCTGTCTGAATATAGCACTGCAGTTCTATAATAAAAATGACCAAGTTCTCGAGATTGAGCGAGACATTGCTAATATTAATACCTTCAATGCTGCCGAACCCACCAACAGCCTTGATATTCCAATGCATCCTGTATCTGGAATAGAAATTGCAGAGTTGACTAAAATTATTGAAAATGCTGATAGGTATATGCAAATAGCATTTTCTGAAGATCTTTACCTTTACTGCCAAGCAAATAATGTAAACTTTGGCGAGCTGAGAGAAGCCTTGAATACTAAATGGAACGTAAAAATTTTAGAACCACGTGATGGAGTGGGAGGACATTGTTTACCCAAAGATACAAAGATGTTTTTGCAATCATCAAAATCAATAAAAAGCAAGATTTTGATGGCAGCTATGGAAGTTGATAAGGATTACAGGAGATTCAGAGAGTTAAGAGGCTACGGATTAGTTTCCCCAACCATTAACAGTTCATAAATAGGAAAATTATTTTAATTTGGTTGTATGGAATCTAAATCAATTCTAGTATTTGGAGCACATCCAGACGATTTGGAAATCGGTATGGGTGGTACCATAGCTAAACTGTCTTCTATGGGTTATGAGGTCCAGCCAATCATAGCTACGTTACCAAATTTTGTAAAATCAGATACCAAGGAAGGAAGGAAGTCTGAATCAATGTTGTCAGCTAAAGTAATGGGATGTAAATCTCCTATATTTCTTGACCTATCCACACAGGAAATGGTATTTGGAAGAAAATTGGTTGCCTTAATAGATTCATTGATTTCAAAAAACAAACCAGATTCAGTTTTCACACAATGGTACGGAGATTCTCATCAGGATCATCAAATTTTAACGAAAAGTGTTATTTCAGCGTGCAGGGATCAAAATAACATTTTCATGTATGAAACGACAATACCTGGAGGCATTACTGAAAATTCATTCAGGCCTCAATTGTTCATAAATATTTCCGAAACAATCGAAATAAAGAAAAATGCTTTAGAGTGTTTCCAGTCTCAGTTTGTTCGTTGTGGTGAAATTTGGGTACCCGCTATTCTTGGAAGGTGTTCTTTTAGGGGATATCAAATCAATTCTAAATACGCCGAAGCCTTTGAAGTGGTCAAAGTAACAAAATGGTAAGCCTAATAGACAATAATCTCCTGTGTTTTCAACATTCAAATACTAAGTTATAAATAAATTCTGAGTGCATGATGATTTCAATACTCAACTCCTGACCAAAAATGTTCGGGCTAGAATTCCCTATAAATTCATATCCTCTGATGTTTATGAAACGCATCACGTTTTGAACAGTTTATAAGTGAATATTTTATTTTTCTCTCTTGCGAAGGATTGCTAAATATCGCAAAGCCAATGGGCTCGTAGCTCAGTTTGGATAGAGCGCCTGCCTTCTAAGTTCTAACAAAGAGAGCCGGAAGTCGAGGGATCGAAGCCCTCCGGGCCCGTTCTTGCTCTGGCATACACAAGGATTATCAAATAATAATAGTGTGCAAGTTATTCGGGTAATTCTTTATTACCTTAATATTAGTAAAACCAAACACCACCAATAAATACTCGTAAATTAAAAATTACTGAATTAGTATATACAACTCACGTTTATAAGTGGCTTAAAATCTAAAATTTTCAATTATGCTTAATGATAATGTGTTAAAAAATATGATTAAAAATGCGCGTGATGGATTTAAAAAGCGCAATTTCACCCAGTCCGCAGAATTGAGCCTCATATTAAAGGACATTGATGTCAAAAAAGGATTTAGTATTAATGAAGTAGTAAGCCTGCCCAATAAGACAACCAAGTCTTCAAGCATATGCGTATTTGCATCTGGAGATATGGGAATGAGAGCTAAAAAGGCTGAAGTCGATAGAGTCATTGATCCTGACGAACTAGACAGACTTGCGACGAATAAAAAGGATGCGAGAAAGGTTGTAAAAGCATACGATTTCTTCTTGGCTGACACTTCGCTCATGTCCAGTGTTGGTCGCTCCCTAGGACAGTTCATGGGACCCAAGGGTAAAATGCCATCGCCAATTGCTTATGGAGCTCCAATAGAGAACATTGCAGAAAGGTTCAGGGGCTCTGTCAGAGCAAGGACAAAGAACCAACTTAACATATCTGCAAAGATAGGCGACGAAAAAATGGAAGATGAACATCTTGTAAAGAATGCACTAGCCGTAATAGCCTCAGTTGAAAAAAAATTACCGCAGGGGGACAAGAATATCCGTGATATGTCTATAAAGTTCACAATGAGCAATCCATCCAAGGCTTCGACAGTAGGAGATAAACAAAAGTAAGGCGATATACTTTGGAATCAAAAAAACATACTAGGACAATCTACCCAAAAGGAAAACAAGAATTGCATAAACTAATGCTTGAACTCCCAAAATCTTATAAGGTTATTGCACTCTCAAAAATTAACAAAGTTCGAGCAACACAACTAATGATGATACGAAAAAAATTCCACAAGGATATTATAATTAAAGTAATAAAAAATAGGGTAACACAAAAGGCATTTGAGAATATATCTGACATAGAGGGAATTGATAAATTGAGTTCCCAACTAGAGGAACAATGTGCACTTATGTTTACCAATATTAGTCCTTTCAAACTTAATCTCATATTCGATCAAAACAAGGTATTTCTAGCAGCAAAAGGTGGAGACATTACAAAAACTGAAATAATCATTCCATCTGGCGATACAGGAATAACTCCTGGTCCTGTATTATCGGAATTCAAAGAAGCGAACGTGGCTACTAAGATTGATCAAGGAACAATATGGGTAAGTAAAGATACAGTTGTCGCAAAACCAGGTGATGTAATTTCTACAAAACTTGCGTCTCTACTATCAAAATTGAACATAAAGCCAATTGAAGCAGGAATTGCAGTAAACTATGCTCTTGCAGATAACTTGGTATTTGCGGAAAATGATCTAAGAATTGATCTAAATGAATTTAGAAATGAATTAAACAGATCATATAATGAGTCTGTATCACTTGCAGTTGAGTCAAGTTATTTTACGAAAGAGTCCATGGAATATCTTTTGCCAAAGGCGCTCGGACAGGCCCAATCCTTGGCGCTTGAAGCAAATTATTTGTCAAAAGAGACTTTAGGACGAATCATATCACTATCAGCAATGAAAGCTAACAATCTAGCGGCTATGTTGAAGAACAAAGGTTACTCATACAGCTAATTCGACAGAATCCGACCCATTGGTAAATCTTTAGTTCTCAGTCGTGATAAAATATAAGAAATAAAGTTCTTTTTATGACTTCGTCATCGCGAAATAATTTCTCATAGAAAATACAGAAGGTCTAAATGTAAAAAAATTGATGAGAAAAGTAAGACTTAACCAAATAAAGAGGATAATCCTTCTAGAGCTTCTTCTTCTTTCTTTTCGTCCTTTTTCTCTTCTTTCTTTTCATCCTTTGCTTGCGTATTATCTGATGTGGTAGGTGCAGTTGCAGGTACTGCCATGGCCATTGGAGTTGATTTAAGAGATTCCTCTATGTTCACTTCGCTCAAGGCTGCCACCAACGCCTTTACCTTAACTTCATCTGGATTTGCTCCAGTAGCTTTTATGACATTTTTTACAGTATCTTCGGTTATATCCTTGTTTAATTTATGTAATAACAATGCAGCATATACGTATTCCATTTTATGAATGCTCTATCCATGACCATAATATAAAACTTTCAAATCATAATATTTTCGTACTTCTCGCAACAGCATACATGTGGTCCTTTAGATCCCTTTCATATAGTGAATTCATCTTTTCCAATAATATAGATCTAGCCTGCATTCTATCTTCAATAGATGCAGCTCTTAATACATTAGCAAAGAGTTCAGGAAGATTTTCTTTTATCCATCCATCAAGTACGTGAAACCTTTCTTCATTTATCCAATTCATTTTTGCTGAACTTATATCAATTTCCTCATCAATATTGCCAGTTTCAACATTATCAATTAGTAGGAATATACAATTGTTCGGATCGGGATTTTCAAGAACTTGTCTTGGTCTACCCTCTCCTCTGCCAGAAGTAACTTTTTCGAGCAAGCCCAAGGGTATAATATATGAACCTCTTATTCTTGCGACAGAACCAGCCAAATGAATGATCCTTCCGATAATAAGCCTTATTTTTTCAGAATATTCCTGAGATATGAAAACATAATCGCCCTCCTTTAACTTATTCCTTCCAAATAACATATTCAAAATGTGTTTTAATAAATTATTTAATTTTTGCTATAAATTGAAGACGGTCTAGGTGATATGGTTTGTAGCTAGCAGAATAAAATTCTAAATTTAAATATGTTCAAATTTTAATATTAGTTATATAGATAATTTGTTAAAGTGCAAAGAGTGTTTGTAGCCGCAGACATTTACAAAAAAAAAGAAATTCAAAAGATCCAACAAAATTTGGTTACCTATCTGAAATTGGATCATAAAAATCTAAAACTAGTACGGCCGGAGAATTTTCACTTTACGCTGGTGTTCTTCGGAGAAATTAACAATACAATACTTAACAAGATAGTAGCCAAAATTGCTGAGATTGAGTTTCAATCATTTCAGATCATTTACGATAGGATTGGAGTATTTCCAAATAGTAATAATGCTAGAGTTGTATGGATCGGGTTAAATGAAACAACAGAGCGTTCATTCAATGAGATGTCAATTACAGTGACGTCCAAATTAAGAGAACTAGACCTCAAATTATATAAGGAGAGAAAAAAAGAGATAAGACCACACATAACCCTATTTAGAACAAAGAAGGTATACCTAAATTTGAATCTAAATAACATTGAATCTAAATTCATTATTAGTGATATAATAGATACAATTTCTGTAAAGAAGAGTACGATTACAAATTACGGTTCTATATATGAGAACATAATTTCGGTGAAGGGCAAATGAACAATATAGACGACATCACACAAGTGATATCAGTATCATCCATTCCGTCATTGTCAAAACAGAAAAAATTAGAAAAAATATCAGAAGAAATACAAAATCAAATTGCAAACTTTAAGGACAATAGAATCCTAAAAGTGATAGTCGGCGGCTCATTTGCCAAAGGTACATGGCTTGAAAATGATACTGACATAGACTTTTTTGTAATGATAGACCCAATGGTGCAACGACATGAGTTTGAGGAACTAGGTAAATCGGTTGGTTTTTATGCTTTAAAAAAATACAGGCCTTATTTACGATATTCTGAGCATCCTTATGTAGAGGGAAAGGTGAATGGAATCAGAATAAACATAGTGCCTTGCTACAAGGTTGAAAAGAATAATTGGAGAAGTGCCGCAGACAGATCCCCGTTTCATACTATTTTCATGGGAACGAAGCTAAACGAATTTTTAAAAAGTGAAGTAAGGGTGCTAAAAAAATTCTTAAAATCATTTGGAATATATGGTTCTCAGATATCGATTTCTGGATTTAGCGGGTATGTGACAGAAGTACTTGTTTTGATCTATGGATCATTCAAAAATGTACTCCAAGTATTTGCCAACTTGACACCAAACTACGTCGTTTCACTTTATCCGCCAGATAAACAAGCAATAGAAAAATTTGCAAGTCCCATCATAATAATTGATCCTATTGATTCAAATAGAAACCTCGGAGCGGCAATATCTACAGAGTGCCTTTCAAAATTTGTTCTGGCATCGAGACTTTTTCTAAAGTCACCTTCTAAGCAATTTTTTATGAAACCTCACAGATCTAATACAAAAAAAATAAGTCATATTATTTCAAATTTGTTAATAATTGATTTCAAAATACAGAATAGAAGTCCCGATATATTATGGGGACAGCTTAACAAGAAATTAACAAGCATCTCAAAACAGCTATCAATTACAGGATTTGAAATAATAAGGAATTTTTGTTTTACTGATGAGGGAGAACGAGCAGTATTAATCTTCATGATTAAATTTCCAAATCTTTCTAAAATAAATCTAAATTTGGGACCTAAAATATTTCTGAAAAGTGAAACTGATTCGTTTATCAAGAAGAGGATAAAGAAATCCATTATGATATGGACTGACGACATGAGAATTGTAAGTATTGAACAAAGGAAAATGACTTCAATAAAACAATACGCACGTCAAATTATTCAAAACGACATAGATTCTGGATCCCACAATGGCATTTCACTAGATCTTAAAAATGGTTACTCCATTTATATGGGAAATGAGAGGAAGCTGAGCAGTTTTATTTACAGCGCTATTGATCAAATGGTTAGTAATGGATAATTTATTAGCCAGCGAAAATAGGGAAAAATTGAAATTTTTGATAACTTATCCCTTATTTGATCATAATACCTTTGACAGCAGGGTGCGAGAGTTAATATCCTTGGACATTAGCTCCGTATTCTCCTTTGGTAAAGTTCAATTGCATAAAATATTCATACTTGGTAAGGGTTCTGTTGGCTTAGTTACATTAGTTAAAAATAGAAGGAAATTTTTTGTTTTAAAGATAAGGAGGACTGATTCTAATAGAATCAACATGTATGATGAAGTAGTATATCAATCTCTTGCGAATTCCATTGGGATTGGTCCTTTTCTAGTAAATTATTCTGAAAATTTTATATTGATGGAATTTGTCAGGGGTTTAAATATTCTAGATTGGTATTGTCGAAAAAATACTGAAATAGACAGAATTCTAAAATGTACTATTTGCATACTTGAGCAATGTTTTTTACTAGACTGCCTTAAGCTTGATCACGGTCAGCTAAATAGGACTGATAGTCATATAATTATATCCAAGGAAGGTAACCCGACAATTTTGGATTTTGAAACATCAAGTACGAGAAGGAGAACCAGTAACGTAACTAGCATTTCTCAGGGAATTTTTCTCCATGGTCCAATTTTTAATAGACTTAAAGGAACGTTAGATAATGACAGGAGTCATATTTTGAAATGTATCAAAGATTATAAAATGAACATGAGCCGTGAAAAATTCGAAAAAATCCTAAGCTTGCTCAAATTCTAGTTGCCTATTTGTATAAAGTACGAATATTTTAATGATGGTGATTGATCTACGTCTCCAATTTGTACATTATGGTTCCTTAGGCAATGACTTCAGATTAAACTATGTCAAGCTCTTAGAAGCTCGTGATTAAAACTCTAGAAAGAATGAATCTCAAAGCTGGACCGGTGATAGATGGTTTGCAACTTCTGGAATCAATAATACTAATGAATCTGCTTGTCTCTTACATTTATAAATTCGCAAATAATTGCAACCATAGAATTATCTTATTTCTTAGACAGGCATTGATTTAATCATATTCTTCGTACAGGTAATTGATGGAATTCCTGATTCTAGAGCTTCAGGAAAGTTATCTTCGACAAGTAGGCTTGGCCTATTGGTATCATGTAATGTACCATAATTACTACAGGAAACAAAAAAAATTGAAATAGTTATAATAAAAATAAAGACGCAGGATCCAAAAGGCGAAATTAATGCAAGTGCATAAGATTTAATCTTTAAGTAGTTAATTATAATATAGTCTTCAAGATGATTGGATTACCAAGTAATTAAAAAATTGAATTAAACTATTTTGTGTCTCCAGTGATGATTTTTATCAAGGCCTTGACAGTTGCTAAATTTAGATCTACCTGCTCAGCAATTAATTCTTCAGATATTCCAGAATCATACAAATACCTAACGGTTTCTTTTTTATCCTGACTAATATTTTTCACATCAAGTGCCAAATCTAACTCGGCTTCAGAATTCATTATGAACGCTTGTGCTTGCTCGAAGACAGTTTCAATATTGATATTCCTATCTGTGGAAAAAACGACTATATGGTTTTTTATTGGAATGCTAAACATTACTACCTTATCATAAATGTAAATCACCGACTTAAGGCTCCCCAACTCACTTTCAAATATCTTTCTTAACTCGACGATATACGCAGATTGAGAATAACTGATTTCTGGACTTCTACCTTTAAGATGTTCATTAATTCCTTCCCGAACTACACTGGCGCAAAGGTGACCAGATTTTTCGACCAATCCTGAAAATCTTAGAGATGGATTTATTGCTAACAGACGGTTCAAAAAGTCAACGTCATTCATTGAAGATGATGTAGTGAACCAGAAATATATCTATGTTTAGGTCAATCATAATAAATATTTGAAAATTAAATTAATGGACGAGACTTTGACGAAATTACTACGAAAACAAGATATTGAACCTATTAAAATAACTACTTGAAAAAGAATGGCAGAAGATATTTCTTCAACCGCTACGAATACAATTCCCTTTCCGACACTAACAATAGTGTACTTGGTAAATCAAGCTGAAGGATTGATTGATGAAATAAGTCAAAAGTACAACAATATTACTGTAGAAGATTGTAACGGTTTTTTCAACGATGGATTAAAAAGAGATTACAAGAAAATAACCATATGGAGTCAGGGGATTGACAGTCTCTGGTTTAATGCCTTGATATCTAGGATAAAAGAAGTTGCTAACGTTGACGCAGTTCCTATAGTATCCGGGGGTATCATGTACACGGTGTAGTTTTTGAAATTTATCGTGCATAAAATTTTTCAATTTCAATTGGGTTAATAATGGAGCGATTCGATTCAGTAATACAAATTAGATCCACTACCTCAGACAGCAGAACGATACGTTCTATGTGGTATCAGGCTTTAGATCAATCAAAATCTTAGCTCCAACAATAGGGCTACCAATTTTCTCGTATTTTTTTCGAGGCATGTTTATTTGTATTGTCGTCTTTGGATAGGTTTTGATAACAGTTTGAGGTTGGGATCGAAGAATCGCTTCAAGAATGGGTTTAATCTGCTTCTTTACTTCTTCATCAGATATGGATCTGTCTACAGCTTCTAGCATTAATTGCTGTTGTGAGACTGATTCTAGTTCGATATCTTCAATCAGAGAGAGTGTTATGTTAATGCCATTGTCTGATAGTTGAGTTATTTTGTATTTTATTTGAGAGTCTTCCAATTCTGAAAATAAAGTAATCTTATTTACTTATTACTTTTTACACGAGTAGTTCACGTACGTCTAGCCCATTCTTTATGCTGCTAATACACACACGGTCATCCACAAGACATATTAAAATTGATTTTGTATTTATAAAAGCATTAAAAATGAAATACAGAAGCAGGACGGATATTTTTGCATCAATTTTACAATCCGCAAATACCTCAAAGGGAGTGGGAATAACTACAATAATGTACAAATCATTTCTCTCACACTATCAACTCAAAAAATATTTGTCCATAATGCTTGATAATGATTTAATAAAACTGGAAGAGGATGAACATTTGTACAAGATTACTGAAAAAGGATTAAGATTTTTACAACTTTTTTCTAATATCAACCAACTTATCGATACCACCAAAGAATATAATCTTTGAATAGAAATATTGTATTTTAAATGATAAAGGGGATTTTATCAATGGTACAAATTGTGAATGGTTCGCTGTTTAACTTTTGATGAGGTTTTATTTAATAAGATAAAAATATATTATTAAAGTATTTTTAGCCTGCAATACAATCTTGGTCAAAATTCTTTCTGATTCTCAATGTGGCTGAAAATATGTTAATATTTTCTGCACTGTCTTTACGTTTTGATTAACCTTACGTTTGACTATGTTGATCTATAGAGAAATTTGCTAAACAAAATAATTAGCCCGGCCCAGATTCGAACTGGGGTCAAAGGCTCCAAAGGCCTCTATGCTTGGCCACTACAATCAGCGAATTTTAGATTCTCTACCGGGCTGCCGGGCATTTTTTTATAGAATATCTGATTTATAAAGATACGAATTTATCAACAATTTTAATCAGCTTAAACACTGGATCTTCCATTTGGTTCAGTATCTGGTTTGCACGATTTTTTTGTATTGATTTAAATTTACTATCTTTTTGCATATGAAGTAATAATTTCAAAATTTGAGATGAATTTACAACCTTATGTATAAGACCCATTTTGAGTAAATAATCATCAACATAGAATTTGATCGGCGAAATTGAGATAGTTGGTTTTCCCAACAACGCCGACTCGGCAGTCATAGTACCTCCTCCACCAACAAAAATATCTACAAGAGATATCAGTTCCAAACCGTCAACTACGCTTTCCAATACTTTGATCTTATCACCATATTTTTCACTGAACTGTCTAATTTGATCTTGGTATCTGCATAAGACCAAAATGTTCGTTGTATCATGAAAGTTCCTAACAATTGCTTCTAAAATTTTATTAACATTATTATCCTTCTCCAATAAGTATGATGCTTTACTTTCTTCAGGTCTAATTAGAATGGTACTACCCTTCGAAAGTTGATATCGTTTCATTAAATTGGCGCGATTAATGTTTTCTCTTTCTCTTCTTATCCAGGCAACCGGATCAAGTGCATGATAATGAATTATTTGATTTCTAGCGATTCCCGAATTCTTCCATGCATGATACGGAATAATCCAAGGACATAAAAGATAATTAACAAATGGAATTGTTAACATTTGGACAGCATAAGCATGAGGTGAATCACTAAATGTAATGTGTGGAATTCCAAGGCCGAATGCAACCCTTGCCGCTTCGGGGGATGAAAAGCTGATGCAAAGGTCAGGCTGGAACTTGTTTATCTCTTTTGCTAAATCAAAAATTCTACTAGAACTTGCTCTGAGTTTATCATATTTTGACGAACCGCCATATCTTCCTACGAGTTTTAGCTCAAATTTTTTAAGTTTAGATAATTTTACACATTCGCGGTAATTTCTTCCTGTACAGAGTAGCTCATGATTTTTCGCTTTTAGAATATCTACAGCGTATTTGAAAAACATAACTTGTTTCGGGGTTAGAACATCAAACCAGATTTTCAAGAATCTTGTATACGTGACCTAATGGAAAAAACTTTTCTTCAACCAATTTAAACTTTGGTTCAGGTACATGAATATGCCATTTGGAGGGGATAATGTCGATGAATGCTGAAACCTTGAAGGTAGCTGTCTATGGTCTAAGTACTGAGGGATACAAAATAGCATCTCATATTTCCACTAAAGGTATACATGTTTCAATTATTGATGATTCATCAGGAATGGCGATTACACTAAAGCCAGATATTGCAAAGACCTATTCTAGTGTAACCTCATTCATACAGGACGAGACACTTTTAGATTTTGAGCCTTTCGACGTCGCCATAAATAATGCATCTTTTGTTTTTTTTACTCCAAGGATAAGAAAATCATGGCCTGATGCAAAGAATCACATTGTATCTAAATTTCAAGATGTGATAAAACACGTGAACAAGGATAGTTCCATAATTTATACAGTTCCTACAGGTTTTGGAGTAAATAATGAAAACATAACGTTAATTGAACGTCGAACTGGTCTTAGTGTCGGAAAAAACATTTTCTATCATTACATGCCAATAAGTTCCATATCTTCAACCTTATTCGATACCATAATTGGAACAAAATCTGAATTGAATTCAATCTTCGTAAATTTGCTAGATGGACTCTTCCCCGACAATACGATTAAGATAGTAGATATTGAGTCTGCAGAGTATCTCTACTGTATAAGATTACTAAAACACTATGGTTTGATGTCTCCTATTTTTGAAATTTGTAAATTTGCTGAACGTAGTTTTCAATCTCAAATAATGGAATTTGAATCCTTTGATGAGATCTATCTTGATGATCTTGTAAGTGGCCTATTTGACTTGAACACTATTTTATCTTCCCTAAGTGGAATTTCTCCACTAACCCTTCTGGTCAAGGGCAATATAGCCACCATTGAAAATTATATAAAGCACTTGACAGAACAAATTAAAATTATTCTAAAGAAATTAGAATTGAAGGCAAGTAAAACAAAAGCGATAATTTCGTGGACATTTGATCCTAATGAAATGAGAGGAGACAGACTAGAGATAATCTCTAGATTGGAATCAAGGTTGAGAGATTATGTAGGAGATGTGGAGAGGCATGACTCTAAGTTTGATTATTATTCGAGTGAAAAAAAGGTCATAGTAGTTTCATGTTCCAAAGCCGATTTTAATAAGCTCAAAAACAATCCTACTTCAGAGATTTTAATTGTCAAGGCAACACCTATGCTGAGCCAGATAGCAGTTTAACAAAGCCAAATACTAAAACTATAATAAAATGATGGCATGATTAACAGTTGGATTTGTTAGCTGCGAAGTGTCCAATGTGCAATTCCAAAGCAGAGGTAAGTGATGATATGACGACAGTGGACTGCAAAAGTTGTGGTTATTCGGATAACTACGAAAATTATATAGAAATAATGAAATCAAAAGCCGAGAATATGGCGGATAATTTTCAGTTTGATGGTAATGGATGAATTTGTCGATGGTAAAATAAATTAGATCAGTTGATGTCATTAAAATTTGAAGTATGGATAATTAAGTTGGTTTACCAAAACGATCCTTTATCAGCGCATGTTAGTTCAGATCCGCAATTTTCGCACCTTAAATGACAGCTCTGAATACTAAACATTTCGAAACCGCATCTTAGGCACTTTTTTTCATTTCCAGTATTTTTTTTCTTTTCGTCTCCCACTTTACATAGGTTCATACCATGATTTAATAAAGTATCTAAGGTTTGGTCCGAAAAGATTAATTAATGCTCTTATACTGGTTGATTTCATATTGACACAGTTTAAAGTTATTGTTTCTGATAAAAACGGTAAAAGTATTAGCAAGGAATTAATGGACAAAGAGGCACAACCTTTAGTTGGTTTAAGAGTGGGAGAAATTGTCGATGCTTCAGTAGTTGGTATTTCTTCTGGCAAAATTCAATTAAAAGGCGGAAGTGATAAATCCGGTACACCTATTAGAAAAGACGTTCATGGCGGTGTAAAAAAATATGTGCTATTGTCTGAAGGTGCTGGGATGAAGGATAATCGTAAGGGTATTAGAAAGAGAAAACTGGTTAGAGGAAATATGATTACTGAAGAGATATACCAAATAAATTGTTTACTCTTGGAAGGAAACCTACCTATTGCTGTTGAGACGTCCACCCCAGAAGATGAGATGTCGGGTTCCAAAGGACCTAACGAATAGAATATCAAGTTATTCTTGATTACTTAAATGTATTAGCTAATAGCATCATGATTAAATTAATATCACTGTCAAATTTCACTATACATATTGCATTGGAGGGAAACTCTACCTGAGTGGTACGTCGATCAATATGGCTATCAACCTTGTGTGAATATAGGAACGTCGGGTCATGTGGACCACGGAAAAACTACACTAGTAGAAGCCATAACTGGGGTTTGGACTAGTGGTCATAGTGAAGAGCTTAGAAGAGGGATTACTATAAAGGTGGGATACGCTGACGCCGCATTTTACAAATGTAGGAACTGTACTCCACCAATCTGCTATTCTACGCAGCCTGAGTGCAAGAATTGTGGAGAAGAATCTGAATTCGAACGAGTAGTTAGCTTTGTAGATTCTCCAGGTCATGAAAGTTTAATGGCAAATATGCTTTCAGGAGCCGCTTTAATGGACGGTGCAATTTTAGTGACGGCTGCAAATGAAAAAGTACCGCAACCACAAACTAGAGAGCATTTACTAGCCCTACAAACACTTGGGATTAAACAAATAGTCCTAGTACAAAATAAGGTTGATTTGGTATCATATGAGGAAACGATGGAAAATTATAAACAAATAAAGAATTTTGTTAATGGAAGCATTGCTGACACCGCACCAATTATTCCAGTTTCTGCGCAACATAAACTAAATATTGATGCTCTAATTGAAGCCATCGAATCCAATATCAAAACACCTGAAAGATCTAAAAATACTGAACCATTAATGCATGTGCTAAGATCATTTGATATTAACAAACCAGGTCTTTCAATAAGTGAAGTAAAAGGTGGAGTAATCGGTGGATCATTAATCCAGGGGGATTTTGAGACTGGCGATGAAATAGAAATACGTCCTGGACTTTATGATGAAAAGAATGGAAAATACGAACCCATAATGTCAAAGATCTCATCATTGGGTACCGGTGCAGGAATTGTCAAAGTTGTAAAACCTGGTGGCTTAGTTGCCCTTGGTACAACTTTAGACCCATATTTAGTAAAGAGTGATTCATTAATTGGTTCATTAGTAGGACTTCCAAGCTCACTTCCTCCAGACATTAATGATATAACAATAGAACTGAATCTATTTGAAACTGCAGTTGGAACACAAGAAATGGTAAAAGTTGAACCGATTAAAATAAAAGAATCATTGCGATTGAATATTGGGACCGCTGCGACACTTGGTACCGTTACTCACATAAAAAATCACAAAGTAGAAATTAAATTGAAGAAACCAGTTTGTATGATATCTCATAACAGGGTTGCAATAAGTAGAAGAATTGCGGACAGATGGAGACTTATCGGTTCCGGAATCGCATCATGAGAAAAATCTAAGAAAAGATCACTTTAATTGTTGTTAGGTCGTGAGATATTTTGGTGTTTGATTAACCAACTATCAAATGCTTTCTTCCCATAGATGTAATGGATACAGTTCCAGTTCCTTTAGTGATACATCCTATTTCATAACACTTTAATTTATATTTGTTAAACATTTGCATCAGTTTATCCACCTTTGACCTTGATACAATAATACAAAATCCAATACCCATGTTGAATGTAGAATACATTTCTTTATATGATATTTTACCTGCTTCCTGAATCAGTTTAAAAATACCTCCTTGTTGCGGCAGATTATTCAGAATAAAATTGACATTGTTATTTAGTCTTACTAGTTTGCTGAACGAGCCACCCGTTATATGTGCAAGTCCGTGAATTGCATCCCGTTCTGCTTTAAGTACATCAAGGATAGGCTTCACATAAATCTTCGTGGGCTTCAATAGTTCTTCACCTATTGATGATTCAAGGTATGGGTGAGTATCTTCTAGATCGTACTTCGGTAGTAAGACCTTGCGTGTAAGTGAATACCCATTTGAATGCAACCCACTACTTTCCAATCCTATAACTACGTCCCCTTGAGTTATTTTATCTCCCATGACTAATTTTTTATTATCAGATACTCCAAAGACAGTTCCAACGAGGTCAAACGTATTTTCTAGTGTTTCATTAAGGAGATCTTTAAGTATTGCCGTTTCCCCTCCCACAATTGCAACATTAGATTCAGTTGCTCCTCTTGATAGTCCTTTCAGTAGTTCTCCTACAAGGTAATGATCTGGTTTTTTCAACGCAATATAATCCAAGAAACCAACTGGCACAGAACCAACGCATATAATGTCATTAACATTCATTGCAATACAATCGATACCTAATGTATCGAATTTATTTGCCAATTGTGCAATGATTATTTTGGTCCCAATTCCGTCAGTATGCAAAGCAATAACTTTGGATTCAATTTCAATCAATCCGGCGTAATGCCCAAATCCGGACAAAACCCTCCAATTCTTATTTTCAAATCCAAAATGGGTATTAGATACAAGTTTACCAATATTAATTTGCATCTTACTAATTTTCTTTCTGTCGACACCAGCTTTAGCATAATTCCACATAGATATCTTAAATGCTAGAATCCTATTATAAATAAAAGCATGGGTGCTTATTCTAGTATTTGTAAATTAAAAATTAACTTATAAACATGAATAATATTGTAATAAGTATGGAAAATAATGGCTCTATTTTTGAAGAATCTGAGAAGACGTTCATAGAGTTATCCAACTCCCAAAGGCTTCAGATTATTAATGCATTAACAAACTCAAGCATGAATTTGACGCTAATATCCAAACACCTTGGAATAACTATGCAAGAGGCGCATAGAAATTTTAATAGACTCACGGAAGCAGGGATTGTGAGCAGAGATTCCAACGGATCCTATTCATTAACTACTTTTGGAAATACTATAATGACGCAGATTCCTTCTATTAATTTTCTTTCAAAGAATAGGAACTATTTCTCAGACCATTACTTTGCGGATCTTCCGATGAAATTTGTCCAAAGGATTGGGTCACTGGACAGTAGTAGGTTTATCCAGGGCTTGGTTGCAGTAATTGAAGAAATCAAGGATTTGTACCGGCATTCTGAAGAATACATTTATGGCATGATTCCACAAGTGCCCCTAGACTTAATGGAGGTGGCCGCAAATACAGTAACGGAACGCAAAATCAAGTTTAATTATATTTTACCAAAAAATGCTGTAATACCAAAAAAAGGCAAGGATTTTCTAAATGAAATTAATTATCAAGAATTGTTGAAAAGAGGATTAGTCGAGAGAAAGATGATAAACGAAGTTAGAGTCTCTGTAGTTTTGAATGAAAAGAGAGCGTTGGTAATGTTCCCATCAGTCAAGGGAGAAACTGACATGAATGGAGCATATTCGAATATCACCGACAGAGAGAACAATAAATTATTTCACGAGTGGTGTCTAGATTACTTCAGATATTCTTGGTTAGCTTCAAAGCCTTTCGATAATAGTAAACTTATAGAAGTATGATTAAACCAAATCTTATGCAGCATTGCTAGGAAATAATTCGATCTGATTTGTAAGTAATTATTTTAAGTGATATTGTGAGGCACGCATTGCAGAGAATAATGCTCCAGCCTTTTGCTCTGTTTCTAAGAATTCATTTGTTGGAAGGGAGTCCATTACTATCCCAGCACCCGATTGAATAAACGCATTATTTCCATTTATGAATAAGGATCTTATTATTATTGCAAAATCGCAACATCTATTGAAAGAAAAGTAACCTAGGGCTCCTGCATACGGACCCCTAGCTGATTTTTCTAGCTCTGATATTATTTCCATTGCTCTTACTTTTGGTGCGCCAGAAACTGTACCTGCGGGGAATAGAGATCTAAAAGCGTCAAAACTGTCGTATTTGTCGTTTAAATTGCCTGTAATATGAGATACCAAATGTTGAACATGACTGAATCTCTTTACTATCATCAATTCTTTTAGTCGTATTGATCCAAATTTGCATATTTTACCCAAATCATTTCTTGCCAAATCGACAAGCATTGTGTGCTCAGCCAGCTCTTTTTTGTCCCTTAATAGATCATTTTTTAACTTTCTATTTATACTCTCCTTATTTGTTACCGGTCTTGTTCCTGCGATCGGAAATGTTTCAATCTTATTATTAACTACACGAAGGAGCATTTCGGGACTTGATCCGATAATGATTCGCTTATTGCGTTTAAAGAAATACATGTAAGGTGATGGATTTAGTTTCCTGAGATTTTGGTAAAGAAGCATAGGGTCACCGTAGAGTCGAAATTTAAATTTTCTTGAAATTACTACCTGAAAGACCTCACCTTCAAATACATATTCTTTTGCTTTCTTCACATTGGAAATAAATCTTCTTTTAGTAGTTTCAGAAACTGGTTTTGAATATGAGATACCCTTTGTCAAAATCTGTCTCTTTGTATTTATAATTTTTTCTAATTCATTAAGCCTTGATTTTTTTCCGATGTGAAAATAGTAAGTTATATTGTCCCTTTTGTCATGAATTAAACCATCAGTATAAATCCCAAATTCCATCAAGTAAAACAAATTATTAGATCTTTTCTGTGGTAACTGCTCCCAGAATCTAATTGCCTCATAGCTCACATAGCCCACCGCGCCTCCTATGTATCGAAGTTTTTTTTCATCAATAATTGGCATGATTCGCCTTAATTCCAAAAGTGGATCCTCCACCTTCTTCTTGTATACGGTTTTTCTCTTTTGACAAATTCTAAATAATCCTCTGTCACACTTTATGGTAAATTCCGGATCAAATCCTATTACTGAAAATTCCGAAAGTTCCTTAGGTCCAGTTAAGGATTCCAAAATAAACACATTTTGATAATGCAAATAAATTTTTTTAAAAATCTCAAATGGATCACTATCTGTATCAATTTTTATCTTATTGAAGGTAAAGTCATTTGAACTTGAAATAAGGTCTTTAAACATACGATAGTTGCTTAAAGGGTATTTTAAAACATGATATAAGGCTTTATATTTGAATTTAAATTACTGGGGCTAACAAATTTAGAATTTTGAAAGTGCTTTAAACAAACTTGAAAAACATCTCGATGCAGTGTAAAACTTGAAGACAAATCATTACTGTTAGATATATGAGACAATTTTATTAACCCTCAACAAGTAAGAACGCGGGAGTTATAATACAAAATGTTATTTCGATTTCAACCGCATCTGTGAGCTTGTTTTCGGTCATATTGTTTATTAACTAATGACTTTATAACCACTATATGAAACGCGCTTATAGTGTGTTCATTGCAGCGGTTATTTTAATAGTTGTAGGGATAGGCTTGATAGTACCGTCCGCGTATACCGCATCCTCGTTACTAAAGTCGGTTTCCGTAAATGACCTGGCAAAAGTACTAGTTACCCGTTTAGCAAACAATACTCAGATCGAATCCGTTCCTAAGGACGCTTCATTATACGACACATTAAAAATAGAACTTAAAAATCTGATTATTAAAGAATTTAAGAATACTGTTAGTAAGGAGAATGAATCTTCTGTGCAGGAACTTTCTCTCAAGAAACTAGCTTTTCATTTAGGACTTTATTCCTTAATTATTTTGATAGGAATTATATTAATTGTTAATGGCATAATTTCGTTTGTATCTGGAACAGTAATTTTTGTGCATGATAGAAGAAAAATCCATCATCGATAAAGGTTAACATGATCATTCTCGCTATGACCATACATGTATTACCATATTTTAAACCTATTTCTAGTTACGAGAGCCGGTACCGCTGAACCTGATGTTTAATCCAATAAATTGATTGTAATGCTAGATGCAAAGCGTGTGCATCATTAATGATTTTGTTGAAATTTTCTTTCAAAACAATGGTAACTTCTGATTTACAGCCGCTTCAACGCATGATTTAAAGCTTATGAGATCGATATTTTACAGTTTTATTGGGAAATGTTCTTAAGTATTGAAAAATTAATAATTAATACAACTTTAAATCGTATGTTATTATTGACTGGTAACTCCTAGCATGTGAATTTAAGGTAAATCTTTTAATTAGCGATCAATTATATTCGTGGTTGCCAGCGGTTTTCTACCCATAAAGCCCTCATCTTTTCTATGCCAAAATTTTATTTCATTCTCACCTTCTTTCCAACAGAGCCACACTTCCTCATCAAACCTTAGTGATGGAAAATCTAAGAGGCCTTCGTCTACACTTTTGATCATGACTCCCTTATTTTCCAATTCTGCTATTTTCTGATATAAGTTAAATACAGCGCTATTAAGTTCCTGTTTTTTGCTTATAAAAGGAGTTAATTTACCACCTTCATTTATCATTCTCTGTAATTCTTCTTGAAGTTTAATCACCTTATTTTTTTGAATAGTAATACTTGCAAATAATTTTTTTACTTCTGGTAAAATTCGATTAGCGTCTTGTGGGGTAAAGTAGGAAGTCATATACTTCAAAAATTAAATAAGCCAATTTAATCATTATTATTCCCTATACATATTCTTATACAGATGTCAGAGTATTACCCGGAAAGGCTCTAAATATCCTACTTTTTGGGAATGCTTCGGATCTTATTTAAATCACCCAGTCCATGTGGGTAAACTTCCCAGGTATTTGATCTTCCAAACAAATTGTCCAATTTATCCGAAGCGTTGACAGAGAATTTATTTAATGCAAGATGAATTGATTCATGGCTTATAACTGAAGATGCTACTTCAGCCGTTTTGCCCATTGATTCATATTCCCTCCACGATCTATAATTAGATATAAAAGCTCGAGACTTGCCGTAATAAGAAACAAACATCAGACCTCTTCTTCCCATCATCCCACGCAACCGAAGGTCCGCAACCATTTGTTATAATTAACTTTTGTAATATTCATTAATGTTTACAAGATTTTTCTGATCTAGGCATATTAATTTCAAGATAATAATAAGACCAATTTCTACCAATTCTTAGAAATATTATTAAGAATATCTTACAATACTAAGAAAATTTGATCACTTACAGATCAGTGATAGCAGTCAAAATATTTATTTATTTGTATACTTTGACGAACAAAGGTTATACTCTTTTAAAACATAGGGTAATTTGTCAATTAATGGCGAGTCTAAAACTACTAAATAAATCAATAATACTAGAAAATAATCACTCCAATTCATTAAATTTAACTCTGGACGCAATAGAGGTTGGTCTAAGATCGGTAAACCCTGTATGCTTGATGAAAAAATCAGTTAAATTGAGTAGCGATAACTTGAGCATACGTAATTATAATGGAGAGAAACTAGTACTCGATTTTGGGTCCTTTAAATCGATATACTTGATCGGAGCAGGTAAAGCATCGGCATCAATGGCTGATGCCTTTATCAAAATTCTTGATAGTACCAAAATCAAAGAAGGTTGCATCACAGTTCCTTATGGAATAGAACTTGAGAATAAATTGTGTTCAGTAACTTATGCTTCACATCCAATACCTGATTCCAATGGAGTCTTCGGTACGAAAAAAATACTGAAATTACTGGAGAGGGTAGATAAAAATGATTTGCTTGTAGTGTTCCTATCAGGAGGAGCTTCCGCTCTTATGCCTTTGCCCTTAGATATCATTACCTTAAGAGAAAAGCAGGACTTAACTTTAAAACTGCTCTCATCCGGAGCAACAATTGACGAGATGAATACTGTTAGGAAACACCTTTCTAAAATCAAAGGTGGTGGACTTGCAAGAATAATAGATAAGAAATTTTCAGTGTTAACACTTATCTTGTCAGACGTTGTTGAAGATAAAATTGATGTAATTGCTTCAGGTCCTACAGTTCCGGATACCACTACTTTCAAGGACACAAAAAAGATACTGGAAAAATATAAACTATGGAGAAATCAGAAACTTATTTCTAAAAAACTAAGGGGCCTCATTAATGATGGGGTGTCAGGAAAAATTAAAGATACACCAAAGCCAGGTAATCCTATATTTACTAATATTCATAACGTTATAATTGGAAATAACAATATTGCATGCAAAAATATTAAATTGTTTTTAGAAAAAAAAGGAATAAAGACAATGTATTTGGGCTCAAGATTCACTGGAAAATCTACTATTGTCGGAGAGTTTTTATTTAGGCTTGTCCATGACTTTCCCACAATTTCAACTCCGTACGCGTTTGTTTTTGGAGGTGAAACAACAGTTGATTTAGAAAATAAAATAAATGGGAAGGGTGGGAGAAATCAAGAGGCTGTACTTTCAGCTGCTTCATTTTTTGAGCATTTGGAAAATGACATGGATTTTTCAATTGCAAGTTTTGGAACCGATGGGATTGATGGAAATTCGTTCGCAGCAGGAGCTATTATAAATCCTAGGGCTCTACTCAGAATAAGACATAAGAAATTAAAAATATCGAAATATCTCAAAGACCACGACAGTAACACCTTATTTGACAAAGTCAACGCTGCACTATATACAAAAATAACAGGAACGAATGTAAATGATGTCTCGATTGTGTGCAGGCTCAGGTAAAAGAGGAATTTGAAAAAAAATACTAACGAGTACTTATTTCAATTCTAAAGGCAGAGTAAAAATAAATGTGGCTCCACTTCCGTTTTCATTATTAAAGCCAATAATCTTTCCTCCATGAGATTCTATTATATTCTTAGAGATGAATAATCCCAAACCAGTTCCTTGCTCTGATCTTGATACGAATTTATCAAAAAGTCTGCCTGATATCTCTTTATCTATGCCTTTTCCAGTATCGGTAATTTTTATTGTTAACACAGTACTTTCTACATTTGCTATGATTGTTATACTTCCTTCATCCGTGAATTTGATTGCATTATTAATTATATTTGAGATGACTTGGGTAATTCTATATTTATCAGCAAGTATCTTTTTATGAAATGGTTCGTAAGAAATCTTAACTTTTTTATTTTTTGCGATATCATTTTCAATTTGCCTGGAATATTCCGTTACTAATTGTGATAAAATTTCATCGATATTGAAAGTGGTTTTGTTCAGTCTTAGTGATTTTCCTTCAATATTAGTGACATCTAATATATCTGCGGCTAGTCTGTCCAATCTTTTTGCATTTCTAATTATGGAGGATACCTGTTCTTTGCTTATACTAGCAGATTCATTGTCGCTAATGTCATTTTCAATTAATTCGGCCTCACCCAATATTGGCATTATAGGAGTCCTCAATTCATGAGCTGCTACATTAATAAACTCCTTTTGCATATTATCGTGAATCTCGAGTTGTTCGTTTGCTGAAGCAAGTAGACTGTTAGATTCAATTAGCGATTCATTTGTTTTCTTTAATTGTACCGTCCTGGACTCTACTGCTCCCTCTAATCTCTTATTCCAAGAAAGTATCAAAAAGGCAATTCCAAATGTTATAGATCCAACAACTATAATCACAATTGTACTGAAATTCTTTTGTTGATTTATCAGGTAACCAACATTAGAGGCCAAACTGTGTGGAGTGCTAATATATAAGGACCAAAGAAACTCTCCATCTAGTGTAATTGGTTGGTAAGCGATTGTAGTCATATTATCACTAAAAGATATATCTCTTAATCCTGAACCGCCTGTTAACGAGCTAGATAAAATGTTATTGTAGACACTCTTGATTTCCAGGGGTATAAGATCTTGAAATTCTGATGACAAATAATTTTTTCCAACTACATCTCTGTTTTTCGAATACAAAATTACCCCGTTCTTATCTATTAAACCAACATTACTTGCAAATTCTGGAGAAAGTTCCTTTTGTAGAAATTCTCCCAATTTTGCTAAATCAATTGTTGTAAAAACTATCCCTTCATAATTTGAATTATTTGATTGAGTGGAATTCATTGTCGTGGTAAGGTTCATGTTTCTTTTGATCACTGGATATGAAATGAATAGCACAGGAAAATGATTAACATTAATGAAACTGCTGAAATAAGTAGTATTGCTTGTTTTTGGAGATAAAAAAAGATCTGATGAATTTGCTTTGACACCTTTATAATTACTCACAATAGTATTATTACTTGTTTTAGAAACATCTTCTCCGTTCACACCAAGCATATAATATCCATTGGTCAGGTCTCTAGTTGAGGTTTGCGCAGAATCAAGTAATCTTTGAATATTATTATCTTTTATATCTAATAGAGATATCGAATTACTCAAGCCTTGCAAATTATTCGAAATAGACTCCATGCTCCTAACCAAAATACGTGAAAGTTGGTATACCTCAATTTTGGCATTGGACCTAACGTCTTGAGATGAAATATTTGCAATTTCATTTGCCGTGAATGAAGAATATTGATAGGAAAGTATTGAAAGTCCGATGCCAATTATAGCAATGATCAGAAGAATAATTAAGTTGTTTCTAGAAAAAGTCGTGCCTAGCAATAAAGTACAATAATTATTAAAAACTTCTAATAGATAAATTAGCGCTAAAGATTATACTAGTAGAGCATATACTAGACTTATTAGCTAAGATATCGCAATTATTTCAATGAAACTGGCGCTAGAGCAACAACAGTCATACATTCTGTTCTCGAGCTCAATAAGATCGGACGAGACAAGAAAAACATACACCCTTCTTTTGAAAAAATTTATCGAATATTTGGGTGAAAGCGACCTTTTATTGGGAAACGACTCAAAACAGATAGAACACAAAATAATTGAATTTATTATGACTTTGAAGGAACAAGGAAAACAATATTCTGCCATTCGCAATTACGTCTCAGCTATACTGGCCTTTTACAAGATTAATGACATAGTCTTAAACGTGACTAAAATTTCGAAATTCATGCCAGAACCTAAAAGGCAAAAAAAGACAGAGCCTATACGCATGAAGAAATCAGTAAGCTGCTAGATATAGCTGATGAGAGAATGCGTGCTGTCGTATTGTTACTAGCGTCGACTGGTATGCGTATTGGCGCCATTCCCTCATTAAAATTAAGAAATTTGGAAAAGATTAATGACGTTTACAAGATTGTAGTTTACGAGGGATTTAGGCAAGAATACTTCACCTTTTGCTCTCAAGAGTGTGCCAAGGTACTAGACTTTATTTGGAAACTCGATCCAGATATGGGGAAAAGATATCACAAGAATCATTATTGATAAGAGAGCAATATGACAGTAGAAATCAATTTGCAGTGGCACGGGCACAACAACAGGTAAAAACGAGAACTCTAACGTGGAAGTTGGTAACGCTTGCCGAGCGCTGCGGTATCAGGCAAAAAGAGCAGATAGAAGAAGGAGGCCCAATTGCAGCTTCGATTAGAAAAGAGGTGTCAATAGCTCATGGCTTTCGCAAATTCTTTACAACACAAATGGTAAGTCTAAAGTTAAATCCTGAAATAAGGGAAATGTTACTGGGTCACAGTATTGAACTGGCTTCTTGTTACTATAAACCCACTGAACTAGAAATGTACGATGAGTATCAAAAATCAATAGATAATCCGACAATCAGTGACGAAAATCGCTTAAGGAGAAAAGTGGAAAAACTAGAACTAGACCTTTAGAACTAGTTGAGCATATTCTACAATAAAGATTATTTTAGCAGAGTCTATTAGACATTTTTTTTAGTTAAATAAATGAATTGGTTACTAATTAATAATTGAATTTTAATTCTCACTCGGATAGAGTTGGAAGGAATTTACATTAACTCTGTCTGGACCCGACGTATTGAATGAGAGATGATGATAATAGCCCAAAAGGACTAACAAAGTTGACCAA
>DATBHO010000028.1:0-4756 GCA_036557405.1 Nitrososphaeraceae archaeon | reverse complement strand
TTATCTATTCTAATTGCTGCTCTTTTGGCTGTTCAGTTATTTCATAAGTACCATCAGATAGAGTATTCAATTTGATCTTACAATTTCTACACTCATAGTAATTAATCTGTTGATCGTGCATTATGGATCCGTTCAACCATACCATCAATGTACCACATGACGGACAATTCATCGTCATTATATGGGATCAATTGAAATCACTGATATTTATTTTAAATAGTAATTTTGAAACAATCTGTGCTATGTCGGGCCATGTCTATTATGTCTCGTAAATTTAATCATGATAAATGTAATTCATTATAACACTTTGTTCCATTTCACTTCAATTCGCTCCTTTTTGAAAAGAAAACACGTTTCTATTGTATTTCTTAATTAATTTTTATCCATATTATTACCAAATTTTTCGATTATATTGCCAATACACTTTGTAGTCTTTTTAATCAAGTCGATTCGAACAAATTCGTTTGGTGAATGCATTCTGCTGTATTTATAAGTACAGCCAATGCCAACACAGGGGCACTTTAATATTTTATTGAAATACCACATAGGTCCTGTTCCTGCTGAAGATATGCTTTTAATGACTTTCCCATATTCTTCTCTGGCACACATTTCAATTAATTTCCCAAATTCATTATTTATTGGAATTCTACAAGCAGGTTCACCACTCAAATACTTTAGCTGGACGTCTTTGAATCCATTATTATCAAGATGTTCTCTTAGCAATTGAAATTGTTTTTGGGGGATCATATCAGGCACAAGTCTAAAATCAAGTTTGGCCATAGCTGTACTTGGTAGCACAGTTTTTGAACCTTCATAAATATAACCTGAACGCAAGCCGCTAATATTAGCCGTTACTCCTCCTACGTACTCTCTTTTTATTAATTCGATATCATTTTCATTAAATATTTTACTTAATCCATAATTTCTTTTAAAGTCCGAAATATCATAGTCCTCATGTTTGATGCATTCAAGTTCCTCAGGTAAAAAATCTCGAATGTCCTTATACCAATTTTTAATTGTGATCAAGCCATTCTCATCACGTATAGTTTTTAGTGCATGAACAACACGCCAGGCAGGATTTTCAACTAAGACTGCCAAACTAGAATGAAGATCTGCATTAGAACACATGGCATGTAACTCTACACATAGCAATCCCTTCATTCCCAGACTGATTATTGGTCGTTCTTGTTCATCCACATACCCAAATTCCCAAATAGTAGCATCACATGAGAATTTTTCTCTAAATCTAGTCAAATATTCCTCTAGGTGAGAGCTACCTATCTCCTCTTCACCTTCTATTAAAAACTTGACATTACAAGGAACATCGCCAGTTTCTTTGAGGAAATACTCGACTGCCTTTATTCGAGTAATTAATTCCCCCTTATCATCAGTAGAACCTCTTCCGAAGATAAAATTCCCATCAATTTTACCGCTAAATGGATCGTCATCCCATAATTCAATCTGTTCGGCTGGTTGTACGTCGTAATGATTGTAAAATAAGATTGTTTTTCCGTTTGGATTACTCTTAGATTTAACTTCCCCATATACTATGGGTGGAATTTGCTCTAAATTGTCATCTAAATTTAGTAGCTCTGATTTTATTCCTGCCTTGGACATCAATTCAGAAACCAAGTTTGCACATTTCAGTAGGGCCAATTCTTTTTTTGCAGAGACGCTAGGAATTCTAATTAGTTGCTGCAGCTGTGATGAAAGTTTGTCAATATCCGATTCAACTCTTGATGCAATAATTGTCATGTCAGGATAGAATTCAAATGAACATGAAATTAAATATTCTGCTTAAGAAAAATTACCTATGAAATGAAATTAAAAAAATAATCTGGATTTCTTGATAACCCTGGAAAATTTCTTCAGAATGTTTTGATCTAGACGTAAAAAATGAAATATAAAATGACTCACACCAATATTTACATACTGCGATATTCCATTTATGATATCATCATTGGTTCCAACAGTTAATCCTCCAGCGACTGATTTTTTAAACTGATCCACAGTCATATCTTCCAACTTCATTTTCTTTACCATCTCTTCTATTTCTTCATATTTGTTAACGATTAAACAGGGAAGAACGATTGAATATTCAATTTTCCTATTTTGAGAGTTGTATTCTTTCAGAATGCTTATTTTTCTTTTCATCTCTTCTGGTGTTCCAAAATAAAGATTATATCTATCTGCATATTTGGCAGCGACCTTTAACAAATATTTTTCCCCCGAACCTCCCACCATTACAGTAGGATGAGGCTTCTGTATGGGTTTAGGTAAAGAGACGGCATCTTTAACAGAATAATACTTTCCGTGGAAATCTGCAACATTTTCTGTCCATAATTTTTTAATTATTTCAATTGATTCTTCTAATTGCAAAACGCGAATTACATCAGACAAGTATTGGTAACCGTAGGCGATATACTCTTCTTCATACCAACCTGCTCCAATACCTAATTCAGCGCGACCATTTGTAATAACATCCAGTGTCGCTACCATTTTCGCAAGAAGAGCTGGATTTCTGTATGAATTGCAGGTTACTATCTGACCTATTCTCAATTTCTTTGTGAATGAGGAAATAGCGGATAACAGGGTGAAACACTCAAAAAAGTTTCCCGTATTAGGATATTTATAGTGAGGAATAAAATGATCATAGGCATAGGCTGAATCAAAGCCAAATCTTTCTGCCCCTATGACAACACCTTTGGAATACTCGAACTGGCGTGTAGATGATACTTGGGGTAAATCGTTTCTCCAACCCTGTGGAATTACAATTCCAAATCTGATCTGTGACAAGTATGTACGATATTAGTTAGAGTTTACACTTTATAATTATTATTTTGGTACGAATGCGATAATTAGTGTTTCTGGAATGTGTCTTAAATCTAGACTGGTTACTCATAAACTACAATATTGAAGTATCAACAATTAGTCTTCATTTTTATCGTTGCGCTTTAAAAGGATCATTTTTCTCTAATTTTACGGTACTGGAACCTTCATCCACATTTTTTGTCATAGTTCTAACATGTCCATTCATGTAATTGTGCCACGAAAGGTCAATCCCGTTGTTTTCATTCGGGACATAGGTCACAGTACCGGAATTGGAATCAAAATTAGACAAACTTCCCTCGGAAGGGGTAGTTACTATTTCATATTTCAGTGAGTCGTTATCCTTATCGTTTGCTTTCAATTTAATATCAACTTCGTCATTTTTGTTTAAGGATGCAATTTTAACATCCTTTTCTAAACTAGATCGAGCGATTGCATCAGTATTCACGTCCACAGTAGCTACATTACTATGGGCTCCCTTGTCATCTGTTACCTTATACTTAAAGCTATCCGTGCCAAGATTATCATTCTCTATGAATTGAGGATTATATGATACGCCTAAATTACTGCTTAATTTTTGAGGGGAATCAAAAGCAGAACCATCATCACTTTTAGTATAGAATATAAAGTTGTTACCTGGAGTCGTACCTTCCCAGGCGATGTGTGTGCTGTTGCCAACTGCTGTTACCTGTGGATTACCCGATCCGCCCGGATCATTGCTTACGTTCTCGACGCCACCAAAAGTTGAGCCATAATCTGAGCTTTTTCTTATTAAGATATCTTGATTACCATTTTTAGACGGACCTTGCCATACGACATACACATTGTTACCAGATGATGAAACTTCTGGATTAAATACAGCCGAACGAATATTGCCGCTCAAACTTATTGGTGATGAAAAAGTGTTTCCTCCATCTGTACTGCGGGCAAAAAGTATGAATCTGTCTTCTTCTTCGCCCGCACTCCACGCAAGATATCTATAGTTACTTAGGTTGGATTCATTTGTAGTTAGGTCAAAAGCCTGAGGCGCTTGATTTGTCTGATTATTTTCTTTTACATCCACATTCACAGTTGCAACGTTACTCTCTGCTCCATTGTCATCGATTACCTTAAACCCAAAACTGTCATTGCCAACATAGTCTGCCTGAGGAGTATATGTTACAGTACCTTTTGTCATATCAAAATTATTCAAACTTGCATCTGATGGATTAGATACTATTGCAAATTGTATAGGGTCTTTGTCAGAATCATCTCCAACGAGAGTAATGTTTAGTTCATTGTTTTTGTCTACTGATGTACTTTGATCAAAAGCTGAAGGGGATTGATTGGCCGAATCATTGACGCCTATATCCGCGGTAGTTGCTTTTACATCTAGACTTACAGTTGCAACGTTACTCTCTGCTCCATTGTCATCGATTACCTTAAACCCAAAACTGTCATTGCCAACATAGTCTGCCTGAGGAGTATATGTTACAGTACCTTTTGTCACATCAAAATTATTCAAACTTGCATCTGATGGATTAGATACTATTGCAAATTGTATAGGGTCTTTGTCAGAATCATCTCCAACGAGAGTAATATCCATTTTATCATTTGCCACTACTGTTAAGCTTTGATCAAATGCTTCTGGAGATTTGTTCACGGTATTAATTATGTTACTTTGCTTATCCACCCTTGCCGTTTGGTTCTCTATTACTTGGTTTGGTCCATTACTTACCACTTCGTTTGGTCCATTACTTACCGCTTGGTTTGGCTGATCGGTTGACTTAACAATAATTATAACGTCTGCTTTATCGCTCTCCGCTCCTTTATCATCAGTTACTTTAAATTTAAAATCATCATCTCCAGAATAATCCTTGTCAGGGGTGTATGTAACACTGCCATCAGACTTGTCAAAATTATCAAGCTTTCCATGAGATGGGTTCGC
>DATBHO010000027.1:0-29551 GCA_036557405.1 Nitrososphaeraceae archaeon | reverse complement strand
AATATCATATACTTGGCAATTTCAAACAAAGTCTGAATTTAATAAAGAGACTAAAGTAACTTGGAAGTTTGAATCACTAGGCAAAAACAAAACAAAAGTTATCCTGAGGCATAGTGGATTCTCTGAGAATGATAAAGAACGATATGATGAACACTCAGCAGGATGGACATGGTTTGTTAACAGATTGGGGAATTATGTGACCAAAGGAAAGCCATGACTAATCGTAAATCACTATCCAGTATGAACCACTTATTATACGTAAGATAAATAGAAGGTATAGGCGGAAAGTACCAAATTGAAAGTTGTATCAAAAACAATTCAGTTAAGTTCTAAAGGACAAGATGATGTTATTGATATTACCAAACAAGTATCAGATGTAGTTAGAGGTAGCAACATTGAAAATGGAACAGTTACTGTTTTTGTTGCAGGATCGACTGCTGCAATAACAACAATTGAATATGAACCTGGACTCATTAATGATTTCCCAGAAATGTTATCACGAATTATACCAAAAAATATAGAATATGACCATGATAATACTTGGCATGACGGAAATGGTCACTCTCATGTACGAGCATCTTTGATAGGACCAAGCCTAACCGTTCCAATCATAAATGGTAAGTTGACATTAGGAACCTGGCAACAAATAGTATTGTTAGAAATGGACACAAGACCCAGGAATAGAAATGTGATACTACAAGTTATGAGTTAGTGGATTGATAATATATCCCTGCAATCAATAAAGATCTTGATTAAATTCAATTATTCGAGGTGCTAAAAAGAGATTAGTACGAGGAGAGAAGCGTGTTTTCTGATAAACTCCAATTATTTCCATGACATGACCAACAATATTTTCAGGATATAATCTATTGAACACAGTTACTAATGAATCAGTCTTCCATCCAATCCATAGAACTGAGTACCCAGTATACTACCATCCGTATTATTTATTCTGATTTGTAAGTATCCATAGTCTATTTTGTTTAGAAAAGGCCATTCTGAGTCAGTCGTCCCTTCATAGTGACTTCTTCCACCAGCACCAGAAATAAACCAATGAGCATCCCTTGATTCAGCCATAAAATGATTGTGCCCAGCAATTTCATAAACCTTAATACTTTTTGGTATACTGCTTTCAATGCCCGAGATCATCTGGATAGTTGAAACTTCTGCTGGGTGATGTGATTGGGGAGGTGTATGCGCAGGTTTATGTGTCAGTAATATGACATTTTTGATACCTTTCATCAACGTCTCATTTGTTACCAGTGATTGCCCCCACTTTGTTTGTAAATTAGTATCTCCGTTTGTATCCAGCCCTATCAATAAGGTCGTATTGTTTGCAACTTTACGATACCAATGATCTCCACAGAATTCACGTGTTTGATTTAAAATTACTAAATTTCCATCTTCCTGTGAATCATGATTGCCTATTAAACAGGCTAACTTCTTTGCGTTTTTGAAATCATTATAAGTATTCACAAAACTGGTTAGGTCATTTTTATAACAAAGGTCTCCTAAAATAATAAAGAGGGTTGGATTATCCTTTTTAATCTGATCGGGCAGGTTATTGGAACAGTCTATATCACCTACAGTATCAATTACTGTGATTTTTGCTGATCCGTTTAAACTGCTAGTACCATTAATAGACAAATTTACATTACTGTTATTAGTAGCAACTTGTGATATTCCAATATTTATAAAAAAAGTAACTAAGATCAATATTGATGATGAATATAATATATATCGAATATTAGACATCTTTACATCAATTTTGGCATTTTGCTAGTAAAGCGTTGTGGTACAAACATTTAACTGTATGAACAATAGTCCAAATAATGCTATATTTAATATAGTTCAATAGGATCCATGAGATCAATATTCATAATCTTAATAGGCATAATTTATCATCCTATTATAGTGTTCAATAAAGATTCTTACAGAGTATGGGGCTCATGTTTGAAAACTTTTGCTATTCAAGATTTGTAAAGTGTCTGTTTCATGGATTTGTCATAAATGTAATAAATTAGAAGAGTTTAAGCACTATAATTATTATTGTACAAATTGGATTACTAGAAGATTAGAGCTAGATTAGGAGATTCAAACCCATTGGAGATGATTATTAACAGATGAAAGTAACAGACCCTGAATCTTTCTTTCAAATTGATGCCAAGATATGCGGATCTGTGAAAAGTACAAAGATCGCATATTCTATTACGGATTTTCATCACTCAATATACATAAACAGGAGAGATATAATATTTGCACAAATCCGTGCTTGTGAACAGCTTTACAAATATACTGCTGATAGTTTTGATAGCAACGTACTCAAAAAAGAAATATCGGAATTAAAATTAATTCTAGATCTTTTAGAATAGTCACAAAAAATAAATTAGCCGATCTAAATTAGTACCACATTCCTTATTATTCAAGGAGAATTCAGTAATGGTATTTTCCTTCTTATGAATATTGATAATGCAACCGGTACCAGTGAAATTATAGCTACAGTAAAAAATATAAGATCATATGTATATGCGGACGGGAACGAACCAATAACGCCTTTCACAAATACTTGATTTGCTTGCATGTAGATTCCTGCAATTGCAGGTCCAACTGAAGCTCCAATTAAATTAAAGAGAACAGTCATTCCAAGCGATATTCCGCTAAACTTTCTCGGAGTAGATTGTAGAATAATATCAAATCCACCAACTTGCATTAATGACAATCCCGCAGCAATTAAGGCTAGGTTCGTAGCAACAAAAATTCCGGTTGAGTGAAAAACAAACAAACTGAAAAATCCTATAGCACTCACTATACTTCCAATAAGGGTTGGCTTTACATTGCCTAGTTTAGAAACTATAAATCCAGAAGATGGAGCAAATAGTAAAAATACTATCATAAATGGAAGTTGAATCTTTGCTGTAGTAATGACGTTTTCTCCAAATCCTAATGGTTCTGGACTTCTTACTAACACAGGTATAGTTTGAAATACTGTAAACATTGCAAGAAACGCAATTACTAATATGATATTAGCGGAAAGAATCATTTTATTCGTCATCAACTGAAAATTAACCAATGGAGATTTTGATCTCTTTTCTATTACCACAAAGAGTATTACCGAAATGGTTCCTAGGGATAAAAAAATATCAATTAGAGAACTTTCAATATGATTCGTCTGTGAATATGAGAGAACCATCAGAAATGAAGTTATAGTGATTGCGAGGGTTATTGTGCCTTTTATGTCTATGTTTTTGGTTTTGTTATTAATTGTATCCTTTTCATTGGGAACCTTTATTTTGTGATCGTTTGAATCTGGAGAAATGTCCAATTCAGCTGACTGCATGACATTTGCAGAATCTTGCATATCATCATCTATGTATCGTCTAATAATAAACCATAATCCAATGGCAACAAAAACAATTGAAAAAAATGTAGTTCGCCAACCAAAATTTTCTATTATATTTGCTCCCAGAGCTAAACCAACTACAGACCCTGCTGCGAACATTGAACTGAACACACCTACGCCGATTGCAAGTTTCTCTCTTGGAAACTGATCGCGTATTATACTAAACGCAATAGGAAACATGGAAATGCCAATTCCTTGGATTACCCTGGCAATTATCAGGAATGTAATATTGGTTGAAAGTCCGCCAAGAGTAATTCCAATAATGTAAATTATCATTATAGTTATTACCATTTTTTTTCTTCCGTAGATATCTGAGAGCTTTCCTCCTACTGGTGTTGCAACAGCACCTGCAATAAGATATGCTGAAAGAATCCATGATGATGTGGTGTAAGAGATATTAAACTCCTTGATGATATCTGGTATTGCAGGCAGTAACATCGTTTCCCCGTACATAGCAATTAATAGTGCCGAACCTAAAATTGCAAGTGAGATCCAGGCTTTTCTAGGAACTTTTTGATTCAAATTAGGTGATGGTGATCCTCCATCATCGTTACCATTCTGTGGTTGCGTCATTTCAAAATCAGATCGTCCTTCTATGTTTAATTTATACATCTTTTTAATGTATCGTGATTGACTAGACTAACGTTTTTATTATCGTTAGAAATGTTCTCGAAAGTCAGTTTATTCGGTCAAGTTTAAGTAATGTAGATTCCCAACCAAAGTCACTATCTAGGTAATTGTTGATAAATAATTAAAAATTTGTCATTTGGAGCCTAATCTGCTTTAATCTGTAAAAATCATCTCAGTCTCATGTCAGAACCTTAAAGTCAGACAATATTCAAAGTTACTATCTATGTTTTTATTTTTTTATGATGCGGAGGAGATTTCGGGTATTTTATTTTCATCTCAGTAAGTGTATTACTAATTATTTTTGCTACTGCCCAATTTCGAAACCATTTGCAGTTGGCTGGAATTACGTACCAAGGGGCTTCATTCATGTTACAATTGATAATTGCATCTGTATATGCAGTCATATATTGTGGCCATTTTTTTCGTTTTTTATAATCTTCCACGTTGACCTTCCATCGTTTATCTGGATGTGACAATCTATCGTCAAGTCTTTGCTTTTGCTCTTCTTTACTTATATGCAAAAAGAACTTCAATATTTTTACCTTATTTTCTACAAGCATTATTTCGAATTGTTTAATTTGATTAAATCTTTGGAACCATACTGATTTAGGTACCAAATTCTGAACTCGAACTTCAAGGATATCCTCATAATGAGAACGATTAAACACACCCACGAATCCTTTTCGAGGTACTGCATTATGGACCCTCCATAAAAAATCATGTGCTAACTCTTCGGTTGTTGGTATCTTAAATGATTTAACAGTACAGGAAATCGGATTAAAAGCACTTATCACATGTCTAACTATTCCATCCTTGCCAGATGCGTCCATTCCTTGGATAATAATTAGAAGTGATCTTTCATTTTCAACATAAAGTTTGTATTGTAGACGCGCCATAATTAATTTAAGCTTATTCAGTTCACCCTCAAGATTCTCACGGTTTCTACCAAATGTATCGTTAGGATCAAAGCTGGAAAGTTTGAAGGTCTCTGTGGGACGTATCAGCAACTGCTCTATTTCTTTCAATATGAATTTTCCAGCGACCGACCTAATATTAAGACTATCCTATGCATCATAGGACACAACAATATCAGTATGGAAACTTTGTTTGGCTTTAAGGTGTAACTTCCAATAAAGCTGATTTGTGAAATGACCAGAACCCATCCCGAGATTTGGTAGCTCTTGATAGCATTTAGGCTGCTAAGATACCTCCACATTATCGTTCAATAAATTCTTTTTAAGTGCAATTAGAGCTATCACTACCAGTGATTCGGCCGAAAAAAGGATAATACTGTTAACAGATGAAGTCAGGTTTTGATTATTCGTTATCCATTACAATATCCACATTGTTACAAGTGCAGAACTTGATAAACGAATTATCATAGATCCAAATTATGAAGGTTTATTCATGATGTGAGGAATGTATCAACTATATTGCTAAATTTTTCCGGATATTGCATCATCATTGCATGTCCTCCCCCTTTTATTTGAATGAGCCAAGCTCCAGGTATTTTCTCGGAGATTAAAATTGAATTGGCAGGTACTGTAAGGACATCGTCAGTTCCAACCAACACCATCGTTGGCTGGGTTATGTTACCTAGACGATTGCAAGTACCGGTCCAATTAGTGATTGCCTTAGTTTGCATATTTAGTGTGTTAATAGGAGTTTCCTCACCACTCTTTGGTAAGTCATCAAGCAAGTTAGGATTGTCATGACGCCATTGGTCAGGAAATAGCAAGGGCAAAAACTTTTGTAATCTTTCCGTCGTGCTTCCGCTTAGATTTGCAAATACCTTCAATACTTCTGGACTTGGTGGAACACTTTGATTTCCTCCACATATAGATGCATAAATGATAAGCTTTCCTACTTTTTCTGGATTTGATAACGCTAACTCTTGAGCAATCATTCCGCCCATAGACCATCCAATGATGTCTGCCTTCTTAATTTTTAATGCATCCATAAGTCCAGAGGTGTCCTGGGCAAACTGTTGTATGGAAAATTTCTTATTACCAATAGTTGTGTTTCCTATTCCTCTGTTGTCAAAAGTTATTACTGTGTGATTTGAAGCGAGTCTTTCTACTAGAGTTGGATCCCAAAAATCAAGTGGAGCAGAATATCCATTTATCAGTAAAATGGGACTTCCCTTTCCAAATATTTTATAGGCCATTTCGATATCGTCCACTCGAATTTTCTTTGTTTCTATCCCATGTAAATTAAGAGTTTGATTCATTTTATTGAAAGCATTTACTTGATAAGGTTCGAGATTCAATGACAGAAATATCATTAGTGCCACAAAGCTAATACATGTGTACAAAAGCGGATTTTTATGATTGCTCTTGCAAATTGATCCCTTTCCCTCACTTTTCATTCTATAATCTCATCTTTTCCAATTCATATAAGACTTACCAATTAATATTTTAGAAGGTTATTACTCACAGGTCTTAACAGTTGTTAATGAATAATTTGAAAGATAAATAAACTTAAACGCAGTTGCTGCATGTATTTCTGTCTACAGAATGATCCTGCAAGGAATTTCTTTTTTAAGGATCTCAAGATTTAGTATTTTTCTTTTTTAATACCATACGATAACTTTCCACGGTCTCTATTCTATTACAAGATTAGCATTATTATGATTTTATCTTTCTAACGCCAAAGTTTAATTCAATACCTCTCTTTTTTGAATAGCTGTAAGTAAATGAATCATTAGGCATTACAGGAAAACTAGACAACTGATCTTGATTGCAACGAGGACATCTGTTTTTTGCCAAAGTTTTATTTAAATAACTCTTATCTAGACACGTTACAGTCCAGAAACACTGGTCACATAATAGAAATATCTTTTCATTAATCTTAGGATTTTTGACTTCGTTCATTATTATTTTGTTACCTTTACTATTGTTACCTTTATTGTTCGTAATATCCAATTTCGATTATTTTTGAATATTCAAATCAATAGAGTTATTATACTAGCACGTCTTAATCAATTTAGAGCTTTCGGTTATTTTAAAGGTCTAGACGGTACTTAAACTCATTAATTACTGACTGACCCTATTGATTTTTTAGCAAAAATGGAAGTTATTCAATATTCAAGTATTAATTGGTAGACTAAAACTAAATGTTGCCCCTTTATCTGGATTATTTTCTGCCCATATTTTTCCTCCATGTGCTTCAACGATACCCTTTGAAATGAAGAGTCCAAGTCCAGTTCCCATATCAGACTTGGATGCAAATTTTGTGAAGAGTTTAGACGAGATTTCTGAATCAATACCTCGCCCCGTATCTATCACATTTATAATAAGGAAGCTTTGTCGATCTTGTTTTTCTTTATTTAGTATAACTCGGATCATTCCTTCCTGAGTAAAACTGACAGCGTTATCTAAAATATTACAAATGACTTGAGTTATTCTGACCTTGTCTATCGTAGCATTGATACTTTTTATTCCTTCATTTAATACTACTAATTCTTTAGTGTTCTGATCTTCACTCTGTATATTCTTCTCCTCTAATTTACGGTTATAACTTTCAACTAAATCTCTTACCAACTTTCCTATATCAATAATCTCTTTTGTAAGGACCAAAGAATTATTCTCGATCCGGGTTACGTCTAGCATTATTCGTGCAAGTCTCTCTAGTCTCCTTGCGTTCAATATTACTTCATCAAGAAGGCGTCGATGTTCATCATTGTCAATTTTAGAATATAGTAGTTCCGAAAAGCCAATTATAGGTTGAATTGGATTTCGTAATTCATGAGCCGCCATATTGATAAAGTCTCTCTGCAATTTTTCGACTTCTCCCATCTTTTCGAATAGTTCCGCCTGTCTCCAGAAGCTCTCAAACACTGCCAAATAAGATGATATTATGGTGGGACTAATTGAGTAGGTGGATAAACCAACAGCATCATAGGATGCAACTTGTTTGTCATCCTTTAATTCTAATATGAGACATTGTCTAGAGTCTACTACAAGTATGGAAATCTTCGTTTCCAAACTTGTACTGACAGTTCTAATATCTATTTTAGGAACAACAGACTTTGTTTGTTCTATAAGCTCATCTGTCTTCCCAGTAGAGGGCAGTAACATTCTAATACTAATATTTTGTCTATCTGAAGCCTTTTTCAAGAGAGTTAATACTCCCATTTCAATTTGGCGTTTAAGAGCATTTGTAGAGGAAAACAGAATATTGATCTCTTTTCTTGCCGATTTTACCATGTCCCAGCCACGACTTATTGAATCAACAGGATTCCGAATTATTTCAATCTCTGCTATACCGACCTTCTTTTCTATATCCTTAATTCGGTATCGTGCATCAATTCCCTCTTTCCATAATTGCTCAAACATAGAACTAAAATGTTTTATATAGGAACCTTCGTTACTAGCTAGGATATTCTGGACCATTCCCATCCCTCCTTCATTCATTTCTTCTACAGTAGTGATAAGTCCATGTTTACTAACCGCAAAATTGATTGGAGCTAGATTGTTAACATGTCTTATTTTAATTCCTAGACTTAGGATTCTTTTGACTAGATTAACACTATCTTTCTCGATCCTCATAATCCATCTAATTCCCTCACTCTCCCGTCTTCTTTGCTTTTTCAAAATTTTTATAAATAATTCGAAAAAAGTGTTGCAAGGTAATTGCACTCCACCATGATTTGATACAACTGATAACCCAGAGGAAACTTCAGATAGTTGAATAATATGTTTCATAATCTCTTCTTGATTGTACACTATCTTAGTTTCGCGTGGAACTGCTCCATCCATTATATCCTTTATTCTTTCCGCAGCTGGAATTGATTTACTCCATAGAGTATCAAAAATGCAGCGTCCATGTTCTACAATTTGAGGCATATCGCTGTAAATGTGTTCAGATGCTATGGATTCACTCTTATCTTGGACCAACAGAGCAAGATATTCCCCCTCGGTAATCATGAAATTTGTCCTGAGACCATCTATATGTCTGAGTTCGTCAACAATGCCCAGTAACGCCTTACAGTCATCAAAATTTTGATGCGTGATTTCAGTGATATATCTCAGTCTTATGCCTTTCTTCCTGGCCGCTAAAAATGCATTCTTAATCGGTTTTAGGGAGACAGCAAGTGATGGCCTCGTATAGGTCATACATGTATCAATTGTCTTAGTTGCTCTATTGAAAATCCCTATTTCGGTATCTATAGCATTACGCTTTCCAAGGATAGCTCGTGTTGTATGGTTCAATTTTAAAATGTACCTCTCGTTTCAAAAGTTATGGCTATACCTCATCAATATGTCTTTTTGCATGTTGTTTAACACTATTAATTAGCGTGCTTGGATTTACCGGCTTGACAATGAATTGATTTAGCCTTACTTCAGGTAATAACGTAGTTATTTCTTGAGCGATATCAAGCGCGGTTACAAATATTATTCTAACGTCTGGATCGAACGTCTTTAATTGCTGGTATAGTTCAAATCCATTTAAGTGTGACATCCGAATATCCGTGATTACCAGATCATATTGCCCATATTTTGAATCCATAAAGTGCCTCAATGCCTTTTCAGGATCAGTAAAAGAATCGACTATCATGCCTGCTGATTTCAGATATTGTGAAAAAAGAAATGAGATGGATGGATCATCATCGACTAGCATTATTGTTAACACTTTAGTAGAATAAGGTTCATTCGAGGAGTCCCTTCTCATTGCAAGTATTGGTTTTTCGGTAGAATATTTTTCAGTAAACGGTATTAGGAGGTAGACAGGGTAGGAATACCTGTTCTCTTTCCATGTTAATTCTTTTATTTCTTTAAAGTGGTAGCGTTTTGCAAGTCTCGGAGAAGAATTTACAATTCGCCACAAGTCAGCTCCTATGGCTATTCCATTTGGCGGTGCCTTTTTATTTATCTTGGCGCAAAAGTTTATAGTAGGTCCAAAAAGATCATAGGAACTTGATACTTCTCCAGACATGGCAACTTCTAATTTGCCATAATCAGCACTAATTCGATAGGAGATATCAGGGAGCAATTGTTTATGAAGTGCAGAGTTTATCATTTGACGTGATGATACCATTCCAACAAAACATTCTAAAGCTTGCCTAAATGCTTCAATATTTTCTACATTTGAGGTTTGTGGAAAGTAGAATATGACACCATCCCCAACAGTTTTTAATATTTTTCCATCATGATTTTTCACGACATTTGCAATTTCATTGATAAAGACTGTATAGAATTTCGTAATTTTTCCAGAGTTGTATAGTTTGGAGGTGATCTGTGTGGAGCCAACTATGTCTACCATTGCAATACAATAACACTCTGACTTGTTTGAGAAAACAACCTCATTTTTTTTCATATCGTGCATCGGTTCTTTCTCTTGAAATTCTCCCTTTCCAATATTGCAGTGACGTAGCGGAGACATCCTAATGACAAATCTCTTACTATGTTGTGAGTCGTCGCTAATCTCCATGAGTAATATTTAGCCTATCAACGTTATAGGTAGTAGTAAGAATAGTAGCTTATTTGTACATAAACTAGCTTATTAGTTCAATCCCAACCTCTAAGAGATGGATGTCTGCTTGGGTTTAATTCAATTCTCTATACTACTAGTGCCCGTCCACATATATGGCATCTAAGATGTGATTTAACAAATAGCAGTTCAGAGCGTTCTGATACTTCTATACACTCGCGTCCCCCTTCCTTACATACATGGCAGTACAGTTTTGTCATTGGAATATTTCGTGAAAGTTGGATATTAAGTTAATGATCTATACGCTATTTGGTAATAAGATCTAGTTCAGCTAACTAAACAATGTATTCTGAGATTAAGATTTAAGATCAAAACTTTACAAGTTCGGTTTTGGAGTTCAAGCATTCGTAATCTCTTAGATCTGAGCATATGCAGCAGATCTGGTTACGACAGAAAATATTGTTACTGAACTACTATAAATCGACTCGATTTGTAATTAATCTTAGGATTTCATTTTCTTCATCGCACAGATTGCCCTTGGAAAACTAATTTTTGCACATCCGTTGACAACAATTCTTTTAAAAAACTGTCACCGCGTTGGACAAGTAGTAATAAGTTTGGTATCGCATCAGGATTAATTGACAATTTGATCTTCATAATATTGATATACTGTGGGACACTCGAACTGAAAGTTAATGTTTTGTCCAATTCATTTTTGAATAATCACAATGAATCACAATTTTCAAAAAAATCGCTTAAACAAAAAAATGGTAGTACTATTGAACCTATCTACTAAGGTCTCGCCTCATAGATTATATTAAATGGTGTCTGGCTAGAACGTCTGAATTTAGTAAATCCCGCGGCTACTAATATTGCCTTTATTTTCTTTTCACCAGCCTGTGCACCTAATGCAGGGCCATTGCCTGCTAAAGAATTTGGTACACACACCAAAGTAGATGCTGCATAAAATGCTCTACCTACTAAGTTAAGGTTCTCTTCTAATTCGTCGTTAGCAATTGGCTCTACAATCATACACGTTCCATCTTGTTTAAGAGAACGCTTTGCAAATTTCATTGCTCCAACAGGATCGTCCATATCATGCAGGCAGTCAAAAAAAGTAATTAGATCATAATCCGTGCCAATTGATTCATCGTTTGCTGAGACGGGACTAAATACCACATTTCCTAAACTTCGTCCTGATTTTTCTTCTTCCTCTCTTACTTGGTTTTTGGCTTGTTCGATGGAAGGGCCATGATTATCAAATCCATAAAACTTAGAATTTGGATATGCCTTGGCCATAATAATTGTTGATATGCCATATCCACATCCAATGTCAGCAACTTTAGCTCCCAGCTTTAATTTTTGTTCAACTCCCTCAAGTGAGGGAATCCATAAACTTACAAGATTTCCAATATAATTGGGTTTATAGAATAGCGCGGTACCTTCAAAGAGATCATGATGATGCTCTTCCCATTTCATTCCCTTCCCGGTTTTGAACATGTCAACAAACTTATCTTCATCTTTAAAATAAGACCTTATTGCTTGATATGCTCCAAGTATATACACAGAACTATTCTCATCAGCTAATGCCATTGCTTGTTCAGGCGGAAGAGAATATTCTGCATTTGACGCATTATATATTATATATCCACCAGCAACCTGATTTGCTAGCCATTCTTTAATGAGGCGCTCATTAGTGTTAGTTTTTTTTGCTAACTCTTCTGATGTAAATGGCTCTCCCGATTGCGCCATGGCTTTGTATAAACCAAGTCTAAACCCAATGAGCACAAGTACTGCACTTAATGTACTCGCGATGTCCCCAACAGCTCTCAGCATAAAGTCATTTAGTTTCTTTTCATTAATTTTACCTGAATTGGTATTTGCTTGCATTTTGTTAATGTACAGTACATAATTTTTAGTATTTTAATCTATTTCAAAGGAAGAAAGGTTTGGTAACAAATTTTAAAATAGATTGTGAACTGGTCACGAACAAAATTGTTAATAACTCAGATCGAAGTCCAAAGAATTAAAGATAAAAATATGCCTGATAATGAATTCTAATTTGTCCGTACACCAAGTCAATAACGTTGCGGTGAGTACATTGATATGTGAAAATTGTCCACGTCCCTAATAATTATGTCATGACTATACGTGCATGGCCAAAGGCGCACTACCCATTATATGATTAATTTAGACAGTTGATAAATACTTAATACTAATAAAATGATCTTAGAATTGAAATTCAATGGGAAAGATCATTAAAAAGAGTCTTAATAGCAAACCCGATGAGACAAGAACATTTGAAAAGGGCGAAGTGAAGGTCGCGAGTTTGAACGATGTTACGATAGGGAGAGCTGAGTTCGAGCCTGGATGGAGTTGGGAGAAATGTGTAAAACCGTTAGCAAAAACAAATAGTTGCGAAGCACCACACACCCAGTATGTCATCTCTGGAAGAATGAAAGTTGTGATGGACGATGGTACAGAAGAAGAATTTGGTCCGGGTGATGTTGGAATTGTTCCACCGGGCCACAATGCATGGGTAGTTGGAGATGAGAAATGCGTAGCAATTGATTTTACGGGTATGTCAACGTACGCAAAAAATCAGTAAATAAATATCCAGTCGCAAATAAATTCCATCATTTTTTCAAATCTTTAATAAACCTACTCTAGAATTTTTTATTTACGACGATCAAAATTTTAAGTTTTAATGTGGAAATGGTTGTAGATCGTCTGCTCTAATCTTAATTCGTCGGGAATAGTAATGTTGACAATTTGATTTATTTTATTATTAGTATTTTGAACTTTTATAAGCAAGACAAAATCCTGATCGGGTTAAATTATCGATAATGTATTAAACCATCATAAGGTCTGATTATTATCATTCATTACTTTATTAGGTCACATTCTCTATATTGCAACAGAAACTAACTACCCTAAGCAAAAAACACGAAGTTATAGAACTTGAGTTAACTAAGTTTCCTGAAGTTTTTATATCTACTAGACCTGAATCATTTCACTCTTCATACAGCTGGTGGGAATCACATATATATCAAATACCTAAAACTACTGAACTCCCACCAGTCGAGTTAGAACACTAGCAAGTTGATCCCATATTGCTTCCAAATGTATTTATCCTTCTCTATATTTTAGAAAATAGGTTTGGAGAGAAGACGTCCTACAGGTGTTACAATAATTGTAGTACTTGCAATAATTGCTGGAATCCTCCTTATATTTGGAGGGTTGGCTCTTGTCGCATTAGCGCCTTTTATAAGTCAGATTAAATTAAATGATGGTATCGATACTTCAAATACTTCTATTTCAATTAATGTTAACGGAACTGTCGTTACCATTCCAAAAAACGCACTGTTTGTACTGGGAGGATTTATAGGAATACTTGGAGCTATGTTGATCGCTCTTGGAATTGCAGACTTTGTTGTGGCATGGGGTTTATGGAAGGGTAAAGGATGGGCATGGATAGTTACTATTATAATTAATATTATTTCTGTAGTCTTAAATATAATATCTATAGTAGCGGGAAGTTTGGGAAGCATTGGCAGTCTGATAATAAATGGAGTTCTCATATACTACCTTTATAGGCCAAACGTGAAATCCTATTTTAATAGTATAAAATCTAGCACAGTATAATTTCTTTACTTGAGAGTTAAGCTGCAGTAACAGCACCAGAGCAAACGAAAATCCAATTCAATAGTAAGAATGGAAATTATGAGAACATCTCAGTTGAATGATACATTGTCACGAATCCCAAAGACAATTTCCAGATCTAGATTCTAAAAATTAGACCGTATCGGCAAGAACAACATCTGATTATTCATTATTCATCTTTGAAGTTTATATTTCTGTCCGTTCGATCACCGAATAGTTTATTCTCTGAAGCACCACAATGACAAAGGTATAATGGTCTTTTGACGCGCCTTCTCCAAACTCAATATTTTCACCAACATAATCATTCACGCATGAAACCCTTCTTATCAATGTAACTCTCACATATCCATTTTTCCATTTCTTTGTCTGATAATTCTGCTCTAGCTTTAAGGACAGATTCGGCGTCTTTTCCCACGGGGTATCTCACATCTGGATCCAACGTGTTTACAGCTTTTAGCATCATTTCAGCTACATCTCTTGGGTCAGATGAATCTTTCAAGATTGTTTGGAATCCTTCAAATAGTTTCAGTACGCTGCTTGCGTACGGCGAATTATCTGGATTGTAGTTTTTTGCACTTTTGCTATTATCAATGAAATTGCTTCTGATGGCCCCAGGTTCGATCAAAATAATATCAATGTTAAATTCAGCAAGTTCTTGTCTTAATGATTCTGTAAGTCCTTCTATGGCAAACTTGCTTGAATGATAAGCACAAAGAAATGGCGCTATTCCTACTCTTCCACCAAGAGAGCTAATATTCACTATTTTACCTCCTCCCTGTTTCCTCATTATGGGAATTACGGCTTTGGTAGCCCTAAGTACGCCAAAGACGTTTGTTTCAAATTGTCCTTTTATCTCATCCGTTGTCAATTCTTCAAGAGAACCAAACACATCGAATCCAGCATTGTTGACTAAAACATCTATCCTCGCATTCTCTTAAATAATATTGTCAATGGCATTGCTTACCGAGTTGTCATCATCTACATCTAATTGAATTATTTTTAATGGGATCGTTTCATTAGTAGGTATCTTCATTAGCTCCTGACCCTTACTCAAGTTTCTCATGGAAGCATATGTTGCAAATTGATTCCTATCTAACAGAAGAGATGTTTCATATCCAATACCACTTGAGCTTCCAGTTACTACTGCAACTTTTGTCATGTTGAATATGTTGTTGCGTTTCTTATAACATTTGCTTAGTTTATGATATATCCGGAGGATTACGTTTAATAGATATCATACAAGTTCAGAAGTGGCGCCACTGACCCTGTTGGAGTGGTAATCGAAAGATATGCCCAGACTTATTATTCTCACGTCTTGTCGAGGCTTCTGTTCCTCCATGGCTTACTGGCTTTCGATGTTATTTCTTGGGTAAGAATTCATTATTTGTTTCCTAATAGAGGCCAAAAGGAAAACAGGCCTATCCACCAACGTCTTATATCGATCGAGGTATTTGCTATATGAAACTCTACAATAATTATGTGAGTGGTTAACATGTTCTATTTGACCGCAATTACTACAGTTCCAGTACACGTCTTCTCTACAAGTATTACAAGTGGCAATAGGAAATAAATAATAACCACATGAAGGACACCGTTGCTGTCTGCTATACACAGTTTGCAATCTAATATGATATCTATTAGTTTGATGTTAGTGCTTCATGTAGATCTAAATAGATTAGTCAAATGCCGCAACAATCACTTCAGTTGCTGGTTCACCGAATATGAGTGTTCCTACAATAAAGTAACGACAATACAGACCCATCATAAACTTTACAGGTCTATTCCCCGAAAATCTTATGTCGACCTAAGAATCGAGTTTTATTCAATATTATAGCCTTTTAAAATTGGTCTTAAAGCATCCTATAAAACATCATAAGTTTGTTCTCTATCTAAAGAATATTACTTTGTTTTGTGCTATTCTAAATGGTACTATGTTTTTATGATTTTTACGCTTATTACTTTTTTAGTCTCCCTGCCAGAATACAACTAGGAAGCAATAATGCAAATGGTATTATGTCCAAAGACTCGTGATGCCCATATATTTTCATCACTGTGATAGCATTTTTAATCTTAGGAACCGTACTTCATAGCGCTTATCCATCATCTTACCTTATCTTTAATAATTAAAATTTAGAGTTCCTCATTCAAGAATGTTTTATTCCTCGATTCTATGAGAATCAGCAGCTCTTGTTAAACCCTTAACACTAAATAGGAAAGATAAAATCTCAGTCTAGCATAAAGAAAAGTGCCAATGTTCAAATTTAAAACCAGCTTTATCATTGCGTTTTATATCTCAATTGTAAGTCTGATTTTTATGGCATTATGTACTCCAATTCTCCACTCTACGCATGCTCAACTTCAAGCAAATGTCACTTCAAATTGTGAAAATGGAAATTGCACAACTACAATATGCATTAATAATGAACCTTGCAGGACTACGAATTCAAATTCCACAAACATTACATCATTTGGCGGATTAATAGGCAATGGAACGGTTTCAAAGCCAACTGTTCCTGGAGAAATAGTATAACAGACAAAATAAGAATCTTATATTTTATGAACTTATTATCATGCACTGAATTTTGAATTATTTTGGTTTACTTGAACTTTAAAACTCGGCATTTTCGTGTTATTGAGCTGCACAGACCATTTTCCCACATTATGCGTTCCTATAGAATGAAACTATAAATAGAATGCTTTGGCAAATTTCATTTTAATGTCTCAATATCATATGGTTTCCGCAAGGTCGTCTAGCTTCATCCGAGGCTTCTTACTTACGATTAGTAATAATATGAGACTGTATGACTAGATTTGAGAGAATCACTTATGAATTAATTTCTAATTGGAATATATTACCAATTTTTCTTATCACTCTTCTTCCTCCCCATCCTCCTCTTGCTCATCCTGGTTAGCGTCTTCTAATTCATGGGTTTCCTCTTTCATTTCCTCTCTTTCACCGTCTTGAGCGTCTTCCTTATCAGATTCATTTCCCATTATCATATTATCAGTACAACTACAATAAAAATAGTTGTAATTATTTCAGCTGAGAGTAATATTGATTTATAGAAATTTTAAAAATAAAGTAGGGGAGTTAAATTTTTCCTATCTTCGTTTCAGCTCTTCATCCTAGAGCTTGAATGGCAGCCTTCAAATGCATAAGAGCGCCGTTCGAATCTCCAGATGAAAACGCCTTCATACCTTCACCAAAATGCATCTTAGCCTGATCAGATTCTCCGGATATTGCCTGTTGTGCAGCAGTCAAATGAGTCGAGGCTGCTTGTTTATCTCCGCTCTCTAAGGCTTTTATGGCTTCTTCTATATGCAATTTTGCTCCGCCAGAAGTACCTGATGTTGTCATGTTTCCGCCCGTTTTATTTGCCGAACCTGTATTGTTGGCAGATGCTATCAGTTGTGCTTTAATAGAACTGAATCCTGTGAATGTATAGCTAAAAAGTACGCCCGCAATTAAAGCTACTGTCGCTAGTGTTGTAGTTGAGAATTTCATTTAAACTACTATAGACAACATTCTTCTTAAGCCTTCTTGCAATGAAATCGAACAATGTGTGGAATACTTATCGTTTGATGTACTGGAAATGTTAAATATCTTGGTTCCTTCCTAATCTTATGAAAACAAGGTATGGAATACTATCATCACTTTGCTTTGGCAGCTATCATAACTCCGATTCTATTTTCAAGTTTGACGCAATATACAAATGCCCAAGGCAATACGGGAACCGTTGTAAGAGACTCACAAGCCGTTCTTCTTGAAGGTTTGACGATCCCAGCAAATGACTATATTCATTTATACGATACTACGCCATATATGATAAAGGTAGGGCATGTAGCTGCAAAGCTTCCTTGTGATAGCAGCTCAAAAACATCGTTGAAATTACTTATAGGCCAGGCACCAAACCTTAAGCCTTCAGATCTGGAATTGGTTAAGGAATTATCTAAACCAGGAGCAATGTGCATATATCATGCAGACATTGAATCAAGTCCACAAGGCAGTAGTGGAATTGTAACTGACATAGCTTTACAAAATCCAACAAATATATTCGTAAAATTTGGACCAACAGCTACGGTTGTGATAGGTGTAGATGAAATTATGGCCGGTGCAGAAGCTAAATCAATGGGAAATATTTCAATGGGTAACAATACAGGTTAGGCAAATCATTAGTTATGCCTACATTTACTTTGCTTTTATGATTTGATTAAAAGCGAAAACTTGAAAGTAAAACTAGTTAGCCGGTAATTGTCTTGTAATTGATTCGGATTTAATTAGGGGGAAATTTGATTCATTATTCAATCGGAACATCGGTATAATATCCAAATGTAATGTTTTTTAGACGTGTCCTGGAATGATCAGGATTCTTCATTGGGTTCAACCAAATACCAATAAGAATCGATACTAGAAGTCAGGATTAAAATTCATTTATGCACGCCTATATCAATAAGCATTTTCATACTTATTTGATATAGAATAACTTTTATAGTATTGTATAACTTGCTAATTATGATTTGAGAACCTAATGCTTCAATTAGAGAGATCTAAGCTTAATCCAATATTAGTTCCCGATGAATCTAATTGGTGGGAGTCAAAGGCAGTGTTTAATTGTTCAGTTCTTTACGATGGTAAAATTATTCATATGCTTTACAGGGCAATAGGTGAATATGAGAATTATGTATCTAGGATTGGTTATGCATCAAGTAGCGATGGTCTTTCCTTCATTAGAAAAAAGAAAGCGGTAATATATCCAGAAGCGGACTATGAAAGCTATGGTATGGAAGATCCTCGGTTAATCACCATAGAAGATGAAACCTATGTAACCTATGTAGTGCTTTCAAATTATGTCAAAAATAATCCATCAATATCTACCGCCCTTGCCAAGACTGAGGATTTTTCTCATTATGAAAGACTTGGGATAATAACTGTACCTGGTTCGGAAGATAAAGATGTTGTTCTATTTCCCAAAATTAACAAAGGTGCATTAGGTTACATGATGCTACACAGACCAAGTACCTGGGTTGGTCCCCAATATAATACAGAAAAACCAAGTATATGGATATCAGAAGGAGATTCAATTACCAATTATAGCAAACATTCACTACTAGTCAAACCAGAACAAAGTTGGGAGGAGCTAAAGATAGGAGCTGGCGTGCCTCCTATTAGGACCAAAAATGGTTGGCTCGTAATATATCATGGCGTGGACTCAGATCATGTTTACAGTGCTGGTGCCTTTCTACTTGATATTAATGAACCCTGTAGAATCTTGGGAAGAACTAAAGCACCCTTACTGATTCCCGAAGAGGATTATGAGATTAAAGGGGATGTCAAAAACGTTGTCTTTCCAACGGGGGCTTGTATTTTGGATAATAAATTATTTGTGTACTATGGTGCTGCAGATAAGGTGTGCTGTCTTGCCACGGCTGATTTACAAGATATATTAGATTATCTAATGTCAGATAAATGCTCTCCCTGATTTAATTGAAAAGATAATTCAAAATGCCGTACTGGTAACGCCATTACTAACTATTGCAAAAGATAACAATACTGCTAGACGCAATGTAAATAATATGTGACTATTACTCATCACCACAATAAAATCTACACATTATAGTAGATTGGATTAAGTAGAAAACTTCCAATGTACGCAATCTATTAATATACAAGTTGTCTGCACTAAAATAGCGTATGAATAATCAAATTAGATATCGTTACTCACTGATGATAACGTTAGGGATAGTGTCCATTACCTTATTCACAAATAGCGATATGTTTGCTGCAGCATTTGAGCCTGTTGCATTTAACAAAATACCTTCAGCAATTATTAATTCCGAAGACGGTAAGTATGAATTTACTGCAGATTATTCACTCGATTTTGGAGGAGAAACAAAAATTAAACATGATGATCATGCTCAGCTTGCCAGTAATATGAATTTGGACAAAGACGATAACAGCTTATCTCTTAAAGTTATACGTGATAGTAACGATATATGCGATGATAGCTTATCTCCCCAAGGTGTAAGGGTTTACTTAGTTGACAGAGGTTATAAAGATGGTAATATTGCGAGGAACTCTATTCCACAATTAGAATTGGAAAAAAATGATTGTGGTTCTCAGACCATAGAAGATTGTGCACAATTTGATTTTGATATACCGGATGATATATTGATCAAAAAATACAAAATAGTTGTTGATATGGTATTTGACGAAGCGGAATGGATATTTATAAATCCTGTTAGAATAACCAATTAAGAGTTAAAAAATAATTTTCAAAATGCTCTAATCATTCTCTGAGTTCATTAGACTAATGTACCTAAATTAGCAACGGTAACTTTGCCAAATTTGATGCCTATTTTAAAGCTAAGTTATAATGAAATAATCTCAGAAGCCAAGATAAAATAAAGTCAATAAACCATGCAGTGCAGTGAGTAATATAGGGTAATATAAATTTGAACAGATTTCTCGTTAGAGTAAAACTCTCAACCTAAGATTTAATGAGCAAAGGATTCAAATGATCCTGCAGACCTGAACTTAGTTTCAGTAGGGAAAGGTAAAAGGGAAAAAATATCTGCTAATAGATGCCGTATATTGGTTATCTGTGAATATCGATTTTAGTTATAGGTTTTGGGATTGCTTTTTTCACGTCGAAAAACTTTAGATTAAAGAAATGATTTCTATTGACGTATTTCTTTTTTTCCCTAATAAGCAAGTCAATTTGGGAATGAATTGTATTTTTGTGATTCATTAATATTTCATGCAGTATCCAGTTGTCTTCTGTTTTTTCAATAATCATCGATAGTCCATTCATGGCAATTCTTAGGGCAATTATTGATTTATCAAATGCTTTCAAAAATTTTTCTTCTTCCTTTGCACTATAGGTAAAGGAAATAGTACCAAAATCATTTAGCTGACCTTTTTCCTCCTGAATCATCCTACGTAACTTTTTAGATGATACTCCTTGATTTATTACAATATTTGCTAATTTGGATTGTTTATCTCTTTCTTTAATTGAAAGAAGCTCCTCGCCTGTAGAAATAGAAATTTCAGATTCGCATATAAGATCTAGGACATCAGATGGTAATTCTAATAATCTCATCTTCTTTGACACATAACTTGGACTCTTGGACAACTTACGGGCAAGTTCAGAAACGGCGCCCCAACCAAATTCATTTACGTATTTTCTAAATGCTAGACCTTCTTCTATAATATTCAAAGTATTTCTTTGAATATTTTCTATTATTGAAGCTTCAAAGGCACTTTTATCGTCAAGTTCTACGATATGACAAGGAATTTTCTTCCATCCTAATGTTTTACATGCTTTAAATCTTCGGTTTCCAGCTACTATTTCAAAGCCTGATTTTGTAGCTCTTATCAAAATGGGTGCCAAAAGGCCAATTTTGTTTATAGAATCTGCTAATTCTAGTATACTCTTAGAACTGTTTCTGATGGGATTCGCTGATTGAAATATGTCTGAAATATTTAGATCCTCAACAGATCCAATCAACTCATTTTCATATTGACTTGATTTTAACAATCAATATGCACCATATTCATTCATAAAACTGAATATTTTCACTTGAGATCTGCGAATCAATTCATTCAAAGAGAACATAAGTTCCTTTAGTAACGATTTGATATTTTAGCATACAGTAAAGTCTATAGTGAAAATAGAATCAAAATACATAAAATGTTATTTTATGCCACAAACCTTTAATTCTAGTTTATTTCTAGCATGGCAACAACTTGCATGTGTTTCCTGCTCATGCTAATACAAGAATCTCTGCTGGACCATGACACCGGTGATATTTAAAAATTATTATAAAAATTACGCGTCACATCGAAGCCTGAAGTTATTCAAGTTCAATTCCTCTATAAAGATAAAGGTAACTATACAGGTAACACAATAGTGGTGAAAAAATGAAATTCAAATGCAAGATCTGTGGCAATATTTTTGAGGACGAAAGACGATATCGTAATCACATGACGGTTCATGAACGAAAATCGAAGGTCTTTGGGTATGGAGAAAAGGATTTTGATCATGAGTATACGGGCTCTCTATCTCCCGGCTAACATGAAGTTCATATTTAATCGAAAACAACTTATTCAAAATCATCTTTGAGTCCAAGTGTGAGCCATGTCCGTTATCGTCAATGGTTATCGCTGCATTAATCGCAATTAGCTATACAGATCTTGATTTGATAAGGGTTTAGAATTCATTGTCGATCTTGATTTCTAATGGCTTTTTCCTATTGTCATGATCTGTAAAAGTTAGAAATCTCATTTGTTGCGTCTCTATAAGACCAGCGGTTACACGATAATACTTTGTAAGCCGGTCACGGGAACTATATTCATAACTGACAATAACCTACTAATAATCAGGATGAACCATGATGAATAATATTTAGAAATTCAGGATGACCTACTAACCGGGAACCGAATTGTTAATAACTTTAGTCTCCTTGGGCCCAAACTTCAAAATTAAATTATCTCTAAAGGGGGACAAAATCGTTATTATGCCCACATATAGTGACTTATTCATTTAACTTGTTGTCTTTGAAAGGATATAATATAAGGAAATAAAATAAACTTCGTATAGGTCAAGTGATCAGAGCAAGAAAGCCTTAATGCATTTGTGGTCGAGATGAGAGTGAAGTATACTAAAAATTTGATGTTTGTGAATTATCGAGCTCTATTATTTAAAGAAATTTATTTAATGCCTGCCACTTATGCAGCATCAGTCTGTACCTATATTTATTGAGATGGACGGCGCTCTGTTCGATGTAAGGCTCCGATAAGTACATTGTCAAAATCAGCAAGTGCCATGGTGATACTGGGGGCAAAGTCTGCCTGTTGGCTTTTTTGTCATATTGATATTATCTATTGTAACCGTTACTGTACATCCTGAGATAAGTAACATTGCAGTGTTTGCGAGAAAATTTTTGAGTTCAAATTCATAAGTTCGCTGAACAAAATCAAATTCTTTTTCCAAATATTGGCTATGTTGAATATACAAGTGGTACGGACAGAATGTTAAGCAAACAAACCAAGGAGACGACGATCCTAGAGATAATTTAATGGTTCATAAATAAACGTTTTAATTTTAATTAATTGTTAAATTGTCATGAAAGTGGCGCTGAGATGCCAGTCAAAAGATGCAAAATGCCTACTAGAGTAAACAATCGTCAAACATTGAGGTATTTTGCATTATCGAGATTTATTCTGTTCTTGATAGTGGGCATCTCGAGTAATATTACAATCGTATCTAGTTATGGAGTACAGTCACCTACAACTATGGTGCAAGATGAGACTCAATATTATAAAACAGATTCGTTGTTCATTGCATTGCTGACCAATGGGGATGCCTCCGTTGATTATAACCTTGTTATTAAATCCAATAAATCTAATACAAATGTAACTTTATTTGGCCAGACAGCCCAGAACCTAACTTTAACCGATTACAATGAATCTGACATAAGATACATACCTACAGGCATACCAAATAAAATTACAGTATTTTCACAAACCTCGCCCGACATCCATGTGACATACACTACTCCAGATCTTGTGGATAAACAGAACAGAAATTGGACGTTTTCATTTTTCTTCCCGGACAAATTCCTGTTAAAGATGCCTTCACAAGCACATATTATCCGTATGGACCCACCTCCATTTCTCACACCTACGGACGAACAAAATCTATGGGGTTTTGGTCCGGGGAATGTTCAGGTCAGCTATGTAGTTGGACCGCTAGGAACTCGTGAAGAAGCACAAGCAAGCATTAGATCCGTAGAAGAAGACATAAAAAATACTAAGCTAAATTATGACGGTATAGTTTTAACAAACTCTACCATTTTGCTAGACAAGTCAAAGTCAGCCTTCAAACAAGAGAACTATCTTGAGGCGGTAACGTATTCAACCAATGCGTTGATTTTACTCCAAAATACTAGTCAGAATTACGTTTTAGGCCAAAACGCAATATCGCAAGCAGAAAGTGAACTTCAGAAGAAAAAGAACAGTGGTTATGACACATCCGAAGCAGAAGGAATTCTATCAACAGCGAAAAATCTATTTTTAACAGGTGAATATAAAAAGTCCGAGAATGGTGCCAAACATGCAACTAGCCAGATCGGTCTAAGTTATAACACTTTTACTCCCACTGTCAATATGGCGGTTATCGTTATGGTTCTCTTAGTAGTAGCCATACTAGTCATGTTTTTTATATTGCGAAAGAGAAAACGTTTAGCAGTAATAACAGCTATGAAAAGAGATTCTAAAGATGAGCAGACTTTGAATGGATACCAAGATTCGGTTAGCAGTCATGCACATATTGACACTAAGGAGGGAGAAGATACAAGCCATCCCAATAATTCTAAAACAAAAATACAGAATCAATCCTTTTTTCCACTAAATCTTCCAGCAGACTCTCCACGAGATGGAGTGGAAATCAAAGATTATCTAAAAAAAGTAGTTCAAGAGGTGAACTATGCTAAAAAAAATCGCGTGCCATATGACAAATCTGCTGTACGATCATCGACAGCGGCGAACCAATCAATTGATAAAGCATTCTTAACACAGCTGATCAATCAGGTGAAAACAGAGAAACCCTATCTTAGAAGCGATGACAAGGATTTACTTGAATTCTTGTGTGAAAAGGAAGGGGTTGCCTTTGAAAGTGAAATAAGAAACAAGTTTGTTCTCCCCAGGACCTCTCTTTGGAGACTGGTTAAACGTCTTGAAAGAGAGGGGCTTGTTGAAGTTAAAAAAATAGGCGGACAGAATCTAATTAAGCTGAGGTTTGGAGACAAATCGATTTAAGATCATAATTCTAAAAGTGTGTGCTGTATAGTAACATTTTGAGATGTCGCTAATCTAGCTTTGATTCAACAGCCATGTGATTTAGCCCAGTCAAGTTTGGAAAATTCGCTCGTTTCACACTGGGATTTGTCCAACAGTACATAACCTGTGTTAAGCAACAAAGCATTAAGATTCCTTGTGGGAGAACAGTAAACCTGTGCTATGAATGCGTTTTCTCTTTGCCTGTCATCCTGATCAATCAGCACAGTGCTGCCAAGACACGTATTCCGAGTAAATGTTGTCGCAGCTCTCATCGCCTGCTCATTTTTTACTGGTAGATCTATTAAGGCCAATTCTACTTTATACACCTTGTTATGAATACTCACATAGAATGTCTTTCCGTTAATCACTTTGACAACTTCACCCATTATACATAAAGCTGAGCCCTCACATTTAACAGTAGTAGATATTGTATCCAATTTTTTGCTATCTGTTGAATCGGTGGCTGGACTATTGTTGTTTGGTAAACCATTGTCTTTAGTAACTGCATTACCAGTCGAAGTTTGCGAGTCATTTGAATTTACATTGGTACCACTTGAAGTTAGTGGCTGGTTCTCGTTTTGAGGAATGGTCGGCTCCGACTGAACAGCTACATAATAACTTTTTGAGGTTGAATTTAGCTCTTCCGTGACTATAGTGTTGTCCATTGGGTTAAATAGTACTGTCTTTTCGTAATTCAAATAACTTGCACTAGGATTAGATTTTATTCCGCTTGACGATAAATCTTTGAAATTCGACATTTCCGCATTTAATAATGAAAACATACCTGCACTTTCAAAAAAGAGGGCTGTAACAAATAAAATCGCAAAATTAGGATACTTGTGAGCCATAATTTTCATTCACACTGATCGATTTTCTTACAGCTATCAGATATTAAAAACATATGTCTTTACGATACATTTCAACCTTATATTACGATTGGGTTGTATTTGTCTAATTCAATTTGTTATTTTTATGCTTTAATTTGATTAGCATGCATTAAGATTTGTCAATCATAAATTTTTTTAATCGCCATGATAGGAATGGTTGAATGCTCGTCGAGTCAGTTAGGAAGGAATTGAATTTGGTTACAATCCGATTCTGTGATAGGATGAATGTATTAAGGTTACATTTGTCTACATTATCATCTAATTTTGTAGATCTACAAATTCTAGAACCAATATCTACAAACTTGCCAGTTTTTTGATATAGTAAGACCATCTCATTGCATGTTGGAACATCTATTTCAACTGAATGAGTATTCTGCTGAAACACCTAATTCAACATCTTCCTAATTTAGCTTGCAATGCTAATATAATTGAATTAAAATGATGATAAGCGAAAGAAAAAATACGAGAGGCAGAATTGAAATTCTAGCCAGTATCCTATTCCATTGTAAGGAAGGAATCAAAAAGACACACATAATGTGCAAAGCCAACATCGGGTACGAACAGCTGTGTTATTATTTACCCAACCTGATCGAAAACGGCCTTGTAACACAGGACATAGATGAGGGCTGTGTCATCTATAGAACCACAGATGCTGGCAGAGAATTTCTAAAATTCTACTTTGGTATCATGAAAGTGATAAATCAAGGAAACAATAAAAATTTATCACAAGCAATAACATCTGAAAAAAAATCAACGTTTGTCGATGCAAGTACAAAGGAACAATACAAGCCCCTAGTATCAATGCTCGAGGAGACTGAATGTTGATGACAGACATATTTCATGGATTTTCAGATCTTACAGTATCAGTATGTCTGGCGAGAATACTAAGCATGGGTGGCAAAATTTCGAAAGCATCGAGTCGAGTCTCAAATATGCTAAATGGACTGGATTATTACTCAATAGAAGTAACCATGAATGAAAACTATTACCATATCCAAGCATACGGGAAAGAAGCAAACGAACTCTATACTATAGCTATGTCAATTCTTGATGATCAAAGTACTATAATGGTAAAGGCTGAAAAAGATTTCAAGAACGGGGACCAGTGAATTATGACACGATTTTTCAATTAGGACCAAAAGTCAATTTATGTCAATACGCCCATAGTAATTTTTGATTTATTATTGGTTTCTGCCAACAAGTATCTTTCAGACGACGTACCAATTCCGTGTCTGTGTCTCGAGGATTTTTGGTAATTCTATTGTCGCTCAACTTGAATAGTTCATCTCAGAACAGTTCTCAATTATAGAATTGTTTTAATCATCTGACTACCAATATTTTCCTCAAGTATGCTGATAGTTTAGGCCTAGACATAAATAACTTTAAACCATGTCTAGAAAGTTTGAAATACGAAAGAAATGTTGATATGAACTTACAGCAGGGTTCTATTATGGGGGATAACGGGAACATCTTATTTCTTTGTTGATACCGAAGGAAAGAAGTCTACTTTGATGAAAGGAGCACAGCCATTGGTTAGTTTCAAGCAACAAATTGATGAGTTACTCTAAAATTTTATTTTTAAAACAAGATCACCTCAAAAAGTCCTGTGCTAACACAATAAGACCTCAAGTCAATATAGTTATTCGGCACCGAAAAAATCACTCCTTTTCCTGCGTTAAAATTCCTCGTGGAGGATAAAGGTTAAGGCCTGACAAATTCGTCATATTTGCATCATCGGAATGGACAAATGATTGATAATTAACTATTCGTAGGAGACGATAGTATGTAAAAGCTGATTATTTAACGCGGCAAATGCATTAAATCCTTAATAATTAGGATGACTACAACATCCTGTGAATAATATTATGAAAAATAGACTAATGTTACCTTTTCTAATAATTCTTGTAGCAAGTATGGCATCAAGTTTCCAATATTCAAATGGCTTAGCCTCGGCCTCGGCATTGGCCTTGGTCTCTAATACAGAAACTCAGGGATCAGTGGATACCTCAGAGGCGCGGAGCCAGGAATCTTCAGCGGCCCAGTCAGAGGAAGGTTCTGCTACCTCTAATACGTCAGGTACTGAAACGAATCAATCTGAAAGTGCAACTAAACCGTTTTTGAGTGGTTTAGGTGACGCAAAGGTTCCACTAACAGGCGGTAAGGTTTTGGACCCTGGCAATATAGCTCCTGCGGGCCCTAACGTTCAAACTGTGGTGACCTTTAATTCCATAACTGTACACAACAAACATGAAGGTACTTTTTCAGGTGATGGTGAGTATGCTCTTGCTGCGTATGTACAGGGTAAACAAGTCGACTTAACTCATGCAAGTGGCCCGGGAGCCGGATTAATGGACGTTAGTAATGGTGAAACGCTAACTTTTAAACAAGATAACGTAGCTATTACAGAGATACCAAATAATATTCCACTTTCAATTTTCACCGTTGGTCATGAATTAGATGCGTGCCCTAATTCTTTTAAGTTTCCACAGAATATACAAGAAAAGCTTCCAATTTTCTTCGACCCGGGATTAGATTGGTCAAGTGCGATTTCTAAATTTCAGCATTATCTAAACTATAACCTCTGGGTGTGTCATTCCCAAATCGGCAATGATGATGAAATTTTAGGAACTATAAAGGAGTTTTATGATCCGCCCGGCTATGGCGTAGGTCCTCATGAGGTGAAAAGCAGCACTGGTGATTTCACATTGAGGTATACTATAAGCAAGGGTGATGCGTGCAACGCCAGCATATGTTAAGATCTTATGCTAATGGCCAGAACGCAGGTAATGATATCAGGTTAAGTACTCTAGCTCAAAAAGTTGTAAATGTGGTAACATTTAATGACAAATTAATTGAGTTTGAGAGTGGTCATGGAATTAGAGTTGGAAATTAAATCCAGTTACTAACTATTAGATTAGTTTACCAAGAAAGCGGTAAAAATCTAATTACTTACTGTTATGCCATGTTACATAAATTTTGGTTTGATTTGTATGTAGAAACTAAAAGTGTTTTTGTAGTTCTAAAAAAATCTGATTCTCTCTTATACCCTTTTTTAAATATTTTTTCTCAATAAGATAGGATATTTTGTTCCTAATCATTTTTTCACTAATATCTCCTCCTTCTAAAATTCTTATTAGATCATTAACTGAGATTTTTTTCTGTTTTTCTATCTGATCTTTTATCTTATTATCTTAGGCACAATTGTTCGAGTTTGAACTCGGACTACAAGCTAGCTAATTTAACATAACTCACTGACTGAATTTTTTTGTTGTATGGATGTTGATATATCCAACTTTGCATTTCCTTATCAGAATACTGTCACCCCTATAGGAACACCGATGGATAGATGGATAGCTTGATTCAATTACTTGCTTACTTTTCAACGAGTATGGCTCGTAGATTAACTGTTAATTTTACCCTATCACAAAATTATTGTATGTGCAATTTGGTTCAATAGTTATCAGTCATTATGTCATTTATGGATTTTTCGTTACATATTGTCCCAGATTTTCGGCACCGAAAAAAATTACTCCTTTTCCTGCGTTAAAATTCATCGTGGAGGATAAAGATTAAGGCTTGTTAAATTCGTCATCTTTTCAGCGTCAAAATTACAATTCATTTACGATAATTATTCGTAGGAGATAATAGAAAAGCCGAGTGATGAGTAAGGCAATATGTGTTAAATCCTTAATAATTAGC
>DATBHO010000026.1:0-2292 GCA_036557405.1 Nitrososphaeraceae archaeon | reverse complement strand
TGCATCGAATAAGTAGGGAACGATCTGGTTCAGGTAAAGCGTAATTAATCTCCAATATTGTAATGTGAACAACAAATAGATTGATTCTGCCTTTCAATAAGGGAGATATTTGTTGTCATTTTACTGTTAATGTATTTTAGGTATGTAAATTGCTAAAAAGAGATCGAAAATAGAATCTCCCTATCCTAATTTAATATTTTTATAATTTCAAAAGGATCAAGACGAGAACATTTGAAAGTTTCCCCGTACAAGGACCACATTCCAAATCCAATTGATCAATATCAAATGACCCGTGAATCAAACGTTATTTTTTCAGATTGATATAGTCGAATTCGGAGATGATATTAATTGAAAAGTCAATTTAATCTAATAATGTCTAGGAAGGGACTAATTTGATTCCTTAAATATGATACTAGGAATGCTCCATAGCGATATTTACCTAATCTTTTCGAGCATAGCCTCGATTTTTTCTTCTAAGCTAAGGATCTTATTCAACATGGTTTTATTACGCTCTTCCAGATCTGCAATGTGGTTTAGAAGTTCATCCTGTTTCTCTGATGTTTTTTTCTGTCGATTATAGACCCACCATGTTATAATTGTCCCAATAACTATGCCTGCAACTAGACCCACCCAGGTACTTCCAGCATTAGAGATATCCATATCCCTGGTACAGTCCCCACCGAATATGTACCGCAGTTCATACATGCAGCCCCAAAAGGCAAGAATTTCAAACATACTAGCATTATTACGATAGCAGTTAGTGTTATAATTTGCGCATTAACGTATACCTAGACTTTAACGCAAATTGATAAAATTTCCCTTTATTACTGGAAGGACATACTCTCAATTATGATGAGCAAGTTGATTTTCATCTATCGATTTTAAAAGTAATATTTGCCACATCTAATTGATTTAACCCCTCCAGATTTAGAGACTTGGAAGAGGCGATAACACGAAAAGTGGAATCATAGTCAATTTGAATAAAATTCTCTTCCCATCAGGATTCTAATGAGTTTTCTAATGAGTATGAAGATGATTCGTTGTGTGGGGTCCATTGGAGTCTGTAGTATTTTTATATGATCTTTAATTTGAAGATGACGGAACTTTGTTTCAATTAAGGTCACACAGAAAATCAAACATTGCGCTTATTCCGATAGTGCCACTGTATTATACCACCTTAGATATATTTTAGTTATTTTCAATAAATTTACTGGTATCTAGATGTTTGGAAGTAATATCAAGAAATCTAAATGGAAATTGGAATTTGAAGACACGGTTTATAAGATTTATGATTGGAACAAAAATCTGGCAGCGTATTTTTTTCCAAACTACAATTTGAGAGAGACCACAGAGAATGAAGATGAAATTATTGAGAATCTCAACCGGTCGCATCATAATGTTAGAGGAGGGAATATTCTCTTTCCAATGATTAAATTGAATCTGCTTGATAAGCAAGAAGGTATAGGTTTGGATTATACTATTGCCGCACTGGAACAAAATCTACAACGAGCAAAAGTTTGGAGGGAGTGGTTACTACAAAATGGTAGAAAATTTGCAATAACTGGAAATGCGATATTTACTTCGAGGGAGGACCGGGAAATGCTTTCAATCGCTCTTGTATTAGACTTAAACATAACGCTCGGTGAAAAAGAAACACTTGTTGCATTAACCCCATTATTGGATGAACTGCACGAATCTGCTCTGTTGTAGGAAAAAATCTTCTGATTATGTTAGATCTCGTCCTTCAATGTTCTGATTACTTTCGTGCTTGGATGAGCTGGATCCAATTGCTCATTTAGATAGTCGATAAAGTTAGTTGCGGTCACTATGCCCACCATTTTGTCCCCTTCATTAACAATAAGGTGCCTTACCTTATTCTGAATCATGATATTCGCTGCCATTTCCACAGTTAAATCAGGTTCTATCATTGAAAGAGGAGAGGTCATTAGATGATGTATCTTGTATTCTTTGCTTGGTACATCGTGAATACAAACGCCCCTTGTTATGTCGCGCTCAGTTACTATTCCTAAAGATCGTCCTTCTTCATCGACTACTACAAGTGAACTTACATTTTTGTTTAACATCTTCTTTGCTGCTTCTTTGGCACTTTCATATTTTCCAATTGTTTCTAATTTGGTTGACATTATATCTCTTATTTTGTTTGTCACAGGGAGTCTAACTTCGAAGTTCAATATATTTTGATTCGTGGAATTATAAAATTATTTATGATGGACCAAAGTCTATACTTGGATTAATTACTAAATTGGTAGGTCTTCCCATCTGTACCCAAAA
>DATBHO010000025.1:0-5183 GCA_036557405.1 Nitrososphaeraceae archaeon | reverse complement strand
TGAGTTTTCTCTCACAAGAAATAATAGGATGCTTCAGGAAATAATCAGAAGAGCTAAAATACTAAGTACATTGCTCAAAGAAGAAAGGGTTCCCATAGTGGAGCCATCAGAGCTCTGCCTTTCTTGTAAATACTATGAAAGGTGCTATGCGCAAGAAAGAAAGAATTCAAGCCTCGGCTTTCTTGGATTGGGTAAAAACGGGTAGATTCTTCAACTGATTATATAGAATATTCTCGACAATAGTATCATTTGATTTAATATTTCCGCAAAGAATTATTATTTTATCAGGTTAACCATGGGAACTAGCGTAATCGATCCCTTGAAATACGAATCTACGATCGATACAACATGATTTACAGGTACGCGATTCAATTCTGGTGTATCTAACAATTGTAGATCAGTGTTTATTAGGTGTAAATAGAAGCAATGGAGTAATGGAAACAAATATCTTTGTATATTACAATCTAGCCAGGATAACAGTTGATTCTTGAAGTTAGATCTTAAATAATCGGAGTTAAGTTAATTTTGCCCCACAGATGCTAACATATAGACTAGTAATGTAGGTCATACAATAGGCAAATTGAGATAAGGATAAATTCGTGTACGGTGCGCTGGCGGATATTCGGCTTCCTATCTTTATACTCTCAGTTATTATATTGGTGGTGATATCAGTAGTAGCAAAATTTCTTACTATCTCGTTATCCGCTAGGGCCCAGGGCTATAGTAATTCATCAGCACTTAGGGATGGCTTTGGATAATCATCTTCCGGAGGAGAATTAGCGTTAGTCGTGGCTAAAGGAGGAACAGATTTTGGCGTTACTAGTTCTTTCCTACTTGAAATAATTGGAACGATGACAATAATTACCATATTTATTACACCCTATATGATAAGACTTGGATGGAAATTTTCAGATATTATGACATCAAAGATAGCAATCTTGTTTTCTCTATATGTTGACATTAAAAAAGATTGTTAAATTTTAGAAATTTTAAGAGGACTAATAAGAAATGCGGTCAATGGATCATAGATAGACAAGCATCTAGGCAACTTGTTAGGTTCCTTGACTCCGTTCTGTCGAAGATGGTGAATTTATATGAATAGTATGTTATTACATAATCGTCGTTCTCCAAGCTGTGGGGGTAGTTATAGAACGCTTGTGTACTTGTAGGAAATTTTGTATACTTTAAGAATAAACAACTATTATGTATAGACCAACAAATTAAATTAATAGATTGTGATATTTCAATTAAATTAATAGATCGAGCAACTTCAGAACTCATCAGAAGATGACGATTTAAATATAATTCTTGATTAGATAGCTAGACTAATTAATATTACTGTTCGCATACGTAGAAACTAGCCTAAGATGTCAAAGAATTCAATTAGAAGATGCGTAATATGTGGTTGCACCGAACACAGTTTGGTAGGTTGCGTCACACATTGGCGCATACATGATAAAAATGAAGGCAGATGCAAATTGAAGAACGCCAATTAATATGCTAGATTAAGAATTACTGGAAAATAGTGAACATGATAGATGCAATAATTCCTTCTCTAGTAACGTGAATGAGAAGCACAATGGTCGAGTCTTACGAATTTGTGTAATACCAGACACTATATGTTTATCTTCCCCGTCAGCCTTGATGAAAAATAGAAGAAACAATAATCGCAAGGAAATAAACTATTGCCACCGCTTTTACCGTCTTACCTATACTCATTACGATAATAAATTTTTTAAAGTTATACTTTTTAACTCCTGCTATTATTGGAATGACATCTCCAAAAATTGGGATCCATGGGGACAAAAAAATAATAAGCCATCCATACCTTTCTAGCATAACGCTACTACGATTTTCCTTCTCGGTTCGATAGGTGGTATCAGTATTACCAGCATTATAAGAATTAGTTCCTTCAGATCGGTTCTTGCGAATTTGAAGAGACAGCTTTTTGCCAGTGTAACCTAAATAGTATGCAAGAAGCCCTCCGATGACTGACGCTACCGTTAGTACTATAAACACATTTAATTGATTTTGTCCAGAGGCTAACAAAGCAGAGATCGTTAATTCAGTTGGAATAGGAATAACTGAAGAAAGCAAGCCATTTAAAAATAGGCCTAATAATCCATATTGAGTAAAGAGTATTTCTATTGAAGTTGGAATAGCAAAATTTAGCATCGATCGGTAGATAAACTGACTGAAATCAAAATACTCTAACTTGTTGTAATCTCAAATTAACTTACTCTGATTTCAAAACGGATTACAAGAATGACCTTTCGACCGATTTCAAGATTTGTGAAATCTGTGCTATATGCCCATATCCATTCATTATTCTATTCCATATTGGCCTAATCTTGCCTTTATTTTCTGGATCATCTTTTAATAGAACCAGCATATCTTCAAATAAACTTTGCAGTTTCAATTCGTCATCCTTGTCGATCTCTTTTTTGAGTATTTGTGATTCGGAGCTTTTCTCTTGAGCTGAATCCAAATGTGATAACTCTCTTATAATATTATCTATATTTGAGATGATATCTTGTCTGTCCACATAGATGTAAATTAAATTGGATCATATGAATGCATAGTAAAAGGTATGATAAAGTATCACCCGTACTTCAATTTGAAATAAAATTTGAATTTCATTATCATAGAACTAATTGTATTCTTTTTCGTACTCAAACACGCTTCAGTATATGCAAGCATTCAAACTATCGAATTAGATGAAAAAATTATAATCAATGACCTTGACAGAAGAGTTTTGACCTATTTTTATTTTCATATCCTTGCCTGTTTTAAACTCATCCCCCAAATTTACTTCTTCATCGGTGGACGAAGTTAGTTTTATAGTAGTCCGTATTGACTCTTGTTTTTGCATCACTTTTGATATAAGATCCACAGTTAAGGAATTAAATTTGAATCATATGCCTTAGAGAAGAAAGAAGTTGCAAATTAGAACATATTCCCAACAGGTTTAGAATTCTTATGACATGCATAACACAAATATTTTATACCTCTGTTAAATGATTATACTCTCCTGGGTGATCTCGGGTTCTCAATAATTCATATAATACATTTCTACTCATGGGTTGGTTATATTGGATCAACATATTCTAATTACGTAATGTCACCTCAACAGAGATGGAAATAGTTCCTGATTTACGTAGGAATTTGGTTTTGTTGCCTTAGGCTGGCGGTGTCGACGAAGTATTTGAGATATTTCCTCGTTTATTTACTCTGTTTACAAATAGTTCAAAATGATGCTATAATTACTTTATTCAGTTATCGCAGCATGTGCGGATGCCCTCATGCTTTCGTTTATTCGTGATCTTCTTGTTAAGAATCGAATAATAAATTTTAATCTGACATATGATGCAAATCTTATCTCGTCATATTCGTCGTCATATTCGTCGTCATTTTAAAAATTAAGTTGCTGACCCCTTATATAGCATTAATAATGCCCTTCGAGCTATCTCAATTCAAAGTACTTCAAGCGATTCATGCATCCAACAATGTATGATGCAATAATCTAGATTATTGTGAAATTCATCCATTTCCAAATTATTCGATAAGCCCTGCTTAAACCTTGTACAATTCAATATGTTTCATTAAGAAAACCGACTATACTTAAAATGAATTTCTTATCATTATCAATATCTCCTGCAACTCATCCTACAATTTGATGAATAAGTGAGTGTCCCTTATAACCTGATTTTGTCAAAGGGCAACATATTATCATAGGTAGTAACTTTGCAAAATTTCATAAAATATGGAAAGGCATTTCTGCAATTGTTCTTGGTTGCTTCGCTGTCAATACTACTAATAATATTTTTGTATGCTTCTGATTCTTTCTATGATTATTGGCCTGACACGAAGAATAGCACTTGAGCGGGTTATTTAACGATAAATATCTGATATCGTTAGATAAGAACAAAAGTAGAAATGGATATTCTTTTATTATATCACCAAGCTCTTTTGAATAGCAGCCTTAAATTAATTCGCCCCGAGCTGTCATAGGGTTATAATTATCAACTGCTAATGTGCCCCTTTGCTTTTAATACTCTATACTAATGAACGCCTCAATTTTGCAGTTTTTTAGAATATATTTATGATATCGAATAACAGAAATGTACTTAATATAATAACTAATCGACTAAGATCAGAATATCACTTGGTCAAACACTTTTATAATTTCTAGAACACGCAACAAAAAATATGGAGCTTATTTAGCTACCAAATTATATGTGACGCTTTCGATAAATTCTCCGCTGGGATTCCCAGCAACGGCGTCTACGCTAACCTTTACTACAAAAGGTCCAGCTTGTGGAATTGTTACTACTTGGACTCCGGTACCATCGGGAGCTTTCTGATCTACAAATTGTTTGATCATCTTACCGTCAGGCGTTGTTATTGCGAATGTATAGCTAACTTGGTTAACGATATTATTTGTGCTGTCCTTAAATAGAACTCCGAATTTGGTGGACTTGCCATGCTCAATGGTTACTGGTTCCCAAAATAATTGGATATTGTATGTTCCACGGCCAGTTTGTCGAGTTAGTGGAGGTTTGACTGCTTCGATTTGACTTTTTGGAATTTTTGGGGGGCCTTGCCCGGTTGATTGCAGTTCAAAAGCAAATTGTAGTGGCGGAGCACCACTGGTCACAGCTGCAAATGCTTGCGCTTTAACCGGATAAGGCATATTCGGGGTTACATATAGGTTATTATCAGCTCCATAATGCCAAGATACGGCTGTAGTATCAAAGGTCCCAGCAGGCACGGTTACCTTTGCAGCTCCGCTAGGTGCAATTGGAGATCCTCCAATAGCAGCCAATTTTCCCCAGTAAGGAGCAGTTAGTGACAGCCCCGGCTTTGGTACAAACGACGCCAACCAGTCCAATGTGTCAACATATGCACCTCTATATGGTTTCATGGCAGTTGGTATTTGTGAAGATCCAAGTGCAGAAAGATCAAGATCGCTTAGGTGGAAGGTTCCATTTACCACACTGCCATCCGGTTCTACTACGCTAACAGGAGCAATCCAATACCCCTTATTTTTATCGAATTCCTTAAAATAGATAGTCATAGTGAACGGCTGGCCTTCCTTCGTGTCGTGATTCTGGACTTTATAAGTGTAATATGTATTGGGCTTCGCACCTATACCCATGTACCAGTTATTGGCTGCATGGGCC
>DATBHO010000024.1:0-5859 GCA_036557405.1 Nitrososphaeraceae archaeon | reverse complement strand
AACTATTTCTGATTTGCATTCTAGGAGTGGCAAATGAACCTCCACGCAATACCTTCTGGTTGATGGCCCATTTGTCTGTATACTCTGAGAATTTAGAACGAAATCCGGGATACAGAGCATATTCTGATGAAGTCCACTCCCACACATCCCCAATCATCTGGTGACAGCCATAATTACTTTTTCCAATTTGATATGAACCAATTTGAGAAGGGGCCCATCTCCATGATTCTAATAAATTTGCTGTAAAGTCCGATGGCAAATTATCCCCCCAAGGATAGATCGTCTTTCTCTTTAAATCATCATTCCAGCAAGCAGCCTTTTCCCATTCTGCCTCATTAGGTAATCTTTTTCCTGCCCATTTTGAATATGCGTCTGCCTCATAGTAACTTACATTAGTTACGGGTTCATTTGGTGAAAGTTTATTTAGCCCTCTAAAATCTTTCTTGTACCAATGTCCATCGATTTTTTTCCAATAAAGAGGAGCAATCCATTGTTTTTCTTTCACTAGATCCCAGCCATCCGATAACCAAAATCTATAATCCTGATATCCTCCTGCATCAATGAATTCAATAAATTCTCTATTCACTACTGGATATTTGTCAATTTCATAAGGATTTAGATATGTCTTATGTTCTGGAAGTTCATTGTCATAACAAAAGTTATCTCCGGGAAATCCAAGTTCATAAATCCCTCCAGGTATCTTTGTCATGTCCTCCTCGATAATACCACTATCGATCAAAGTATCGGTTCTTTTTATAATTCTTGGCTCATAGTTATCGTTAGGATCTTCAAATCTCTGGAAATAATGTTGAAGATCATAAACCAAAAGCTCTTGATGTTGCATTTCATGTTGATTTGCTAATTCTATGTCATATGCTAAATTACGTATTAAAGAATTCTTCTTTTCGATGTAGTCCAAAAATTTTAAAAACAAATCTTCAATCAAGGCTCGATATTTCAGAGTCTCAGAAACCTTAGGTCTTGGATATTTTCCCCTTTCTGGTTTTGGCAAGATCTTGCTATAGCGTTGATAATATGAATTCAGGTAATCTAAATTGATTGAATGAGTACTGATATCTTGTTTGTACTTTTCAAGAATTTTTTGAAAGAACCAGGTAACGTGAGCAATATGCCAGTTTGGGGTACTACCAAACGGATCAGATTGCATTACTGCGTCTTCTACAGAAATTGTTTCAAATATAAGTGAAGTTGTTTTTCTTACATTCAGAAAATCCAAGCGCAATCTTTTTGCATCGTTAGTTATAACCTGAGTCAATATTACTGATAAATGCATCTTATATAATTTAATTTTTATTCAAATTCTCTGACTCACTCGTAAATATGCCTATTACAGTAAAACGTAATCTATTGAGTATTTTTGTATTGTTTATATAGTTTGTCAGAAAAGTCTGACCTAATCAGTCCGGAATTAGAAATCCTATGGATTTAGATGAATTTACAAAATGTATTACGGTGCCAACGTTTTGATAGGCTTGACTGGACATGATAGCGCGTAGATTACGATTTGATTGACCATCATTCCATCCAGTCGAAAATCGATCATGAGTGAATTAGGATTAATTTTTAGATAATACAACATTGTAAGCAAGGTACTGACTTTAGCGAATATGTGTGAACATATCAAATTACTAGTCTGTGTATTGCATTTTTGGCTCATGAAATGAAATAGATTGCCTTTACGTGAATGCACAACCAACGGCCTCCAGATAATAAGTCTATGAATTTAGATAAGAGTAATTAGGTATTTGTTTTAAACTATACGATAAATTATGCCATCTTGTTTAGGGGTGAAGGAAATAGGGTTTATCAAAGAACTTAATGAGTGGAATATTGCTAAACTTCAAAAGAAATACTCTCCAAGCTATATGCGGCTAATGAAGCGTAGGCTTATAGAGAAGAGAAGATTTTTGACAAATGACCTATTGATGATAAATTCAGTTTTGGAAGAGTTACGTTCCTTGTAGTTCAATTTAATATTCTGATAAATTGTGAAGACAAATGTTACGATAATTGACATCCAAATTTGTTGATACCAATGCTATCTTTTTTTGGCAAATAGTACTATCCCTTATAAAGGTCCACATATAGATATTTTAAAAACTATGGCTAACTCAGAAGCCCTTTAATTTGTAAATTTAAAGAATATTACAAGCAATTAAAAAATAGAAATAGAATAAGTAGGTCATTAGCCCTCTTCGAGCTATCCGAAGTACGACTGTAAGTTTAGAATTCTAAAATGGCTCTACTGGCTCTAATATTGGCCTATGTCGATTTCGATATTTTTCAATTTCGTGAAAAAAGGTTTCAAAATTATTCAAATAAAATTCAGTTTGCCTCTTATCCCGTTCTATGAAAATGTTTTGGGCAAGACAGATCCAACAAATGCGACCTGTTCCCCACAACGCATTCAATACAAGTTCTTTTTCGATTAGGTTTCTTGTAAATAATGCACCAATATGATCAAACGTGGCTCTTACTCTTTCCACATCTTGTTGCAGTACATATTCTTTTATTTTCAGCTCATTTAGAACAACAGGATCTCGGAAAACATCAAGAAATGCATCACCTCTAAATTTTATTAGGTTCTTTGCAAAATACATTTTACCACTAATTTTTAGACCATTCTTATAATGGCGTTGCATATAGATTCTAAATGCATCATAAACATTCTTTCTGGCTTCTCTTTCCTCTAGCGAATTAACCATTGTATATACTTCGATAAGTCTTTGGTAGTTGCTGTGCTTTCTCTGAGAAATGAAGGTAGCCAAGGAAATGGATAAAGCAATTATTACTCCAGCAGCTGTTATTGTCTGAGCATAATCCTTAACCAGGGACCAAAAATCCATCATAAATTATAGCATCATCTTCATTAATAAATGCGAAGAAAATCATAGTATTATTATAAGGAATGGATTGTAAATGTGATACAACTAACAGACGAAAAACGGACAGAAACTGCGTTATAAGCAAAAGGCCTCAGTGCAGCTAGGAAAGTATAAACGCGAAAAGAAAATCATGCCAAATTTACCTGTGATCCTTTTAGTATTTGTGGCTTTTTATCTGTGTTTAAAATAAGCGATCCTATATACTAAATCCCTATCGCATACTAATTCTGTTGAGTGCAGTAATTTGTTGAGCTACTTTTAACCTATTTGGGTTTAATTAATTAAAGCAATTTAAAATAGAATAGGAATAGCTATCGGTTTTTGTCTTCTTTGCTATACCTGATTATGGATTTATGGAATTAGTAAAATGAATTGAATCAATAGTTGTCTTGATCCCGTTTAATACAAAATCAAAACTGTCTTTCGGACTCGCAAAAAGTATTGCATACAAGTTTCCTTGTTTCTCAGTTATAATCAACATACCCTTATAGGGAACATCTGTCCCCTTTGGTATCTTGCCAAAAACACCACCTTCTGGTGCTAAACCAGACGAAGCATTCATCAGTTTTGACGGAGAAGAAAGATTTAGGAAATATCTATAGCCATGACTTCCATTTCCAAATGATGCCTGATCCACAGATTCCAATACACCTTGATTTGCTAAAAATTGACTCATGAAAGGGCCGACAAACATTAATGGAAATGACAGATCTTCAGGAACTTTGTAAACAACAAGAACACTTTTAGTAGAGTTTTCCAACCATGCCAATGCAGTTGAATTATTAGTAGGATTCGCTTGCCATCTTGAAGGAGGAATCACTGTAATTTCTGCGCTAGCAAAATTTTGTATCCAGAATAATGATATTGCTATAACTGTAATGATTAGAATGAGAAGTATAGTCAATCATTCTAGTTCTCATAGGCGATTATCTAAAGTTTTGGCAGACAATGGTCACAATTGTATTCAAATTCAGACTTTATTCCAAAACCCAAAATGTAATGACATGCAAAAATAATAAGGTGCAATTAGATATCGACATATACAAATGTTCTCTTCTGATTTTATGTCAAACGTAGAAACTATCTATTTTTGATTTAAAACGGCCTGATAGTATAGGCGCAGGAACCGATTTAGCGGTTTATGTTGGAATAGGCGGAAGAGAATTTTATATTCAAGCTCAAAGGGATTTTGATGATTTTGAAAGAGGAGAGGAGAGGATATGCATGATAGGCGATAAACCCGTCATCTTTCCCAATAATTCAGAATATATTGGTGTGGGAGTGGAGTCATTACATGATCAAAACTGAAATTTTGCATCTTTATCCCGTTTATGTTCGAGTTGAATCAGATATTAGGTTGGGAGGACAAACCAAACAAGAATCATGGAATACATGGTATTTGGATTATGTTGAAATAAGGGTAAGTCTCTAAAAAGGGAACATAATTCACTTCGCTCTAGCTATAAATGATCCTGAGAAATTTATTAAATTGGGTTTGTTCAATGGTCACTTTTTGTATCTTGTGAAAACGCCGAAGCAGACACAGGCTGCTAGAAAAAAATAAAAGTTAAAAAAAGTAGTCGAAAGAAAAAACAATTATAGTTGTTAATCTAAAATAGAGTCTGCTGCGTACTACAGCTGTTAAGAGTGCATAAGATGAAAGAAAAGGGTATTAAACACTTATCATCCGATATCTAATATCTATCAAATCCCGCAAGATTGAACTTGCAGTTTCCAAGCCGCCAGCACCTTTACCAATTATTGTTTGTTGACCTGAATGTTGGCATCTAAATGTAATCGCATTGAGCGTACCATTTACACAAATTGGATCCTTTATGGAGACCGGTTTGGGACCAACAACTAACTTTTTTCCATCACAAGTTGCAATTAATTTTACGGCATTTCCTTTTTTACGTTCATTGTCAACTTGTGTGGCTTGTACCTCCCTAATACCAGTTCTCTGAACATCATCCATTGTTGATTTCAAGTTCATAACAAAGTTTGATGCAATTACTAATTTAGCGACTGCATCATACCCATCAATATCTAGTGTTGGATCTTTTTCTGCGTAGCCTTTTTCCGAAGCATCTATGAGAGCCTCAGAAAAATTCAATCCCTCATACATTTTACTCAGGATGTAATTGGTTGTTCCGTTAAGAATACCTTCAAAAGATAGGATCCTATCGCCATTCAAACACCTTTTTGCAAATTCTAGTATCGGAGTTCCACCTCCAACAGTACCACTAAATTTAAATGCAATTCTATTGTATTTTGCCAATTCCATCAACGAAGGAAACTCTAAAGCAAGAGGTCCCTTGTTTACGGTTATTACGTTTTTACCCGACTTCATGGCAGTAATGATGTGGGACCTACCTGGTTCACCAGTAATGATATTTGTCGGAGTTAATTCAATAACTACCTCCGCGTCCATATTTTCTACAATATCCATAATTCCAGTTGGTTCGATACTGGATCCATACTGCTTAACCGAATTTTTTTTCTTCTTTACATTTAGCAATCTTTCCAGATCTAAACCCTGATTGCAAGTTACTATTCCGCCATGATCAGCACATGCAACCACTTTGGGCTTTATCCCATACTCATTATACAGATCAGTTGAGTGGGATAATAATAATTTAACTAAGCTCTGCCCAACCACTCCAAAACCTATCAGTATCAATCTCAATTACTTTAGTATCTAAAATATCCGGTTAAATAAGTTTGAATTTCAACTGATAAGCTATTTTTTAAGGTTCCCGTAATCATTATATCCCCAATTTTATTAGATATTCCAACGTTTACAGCAAATCAATGATGCATCAAATGCATATTTTTTGACATTCACAATTTAATACATTTCTTGCAAAAATTGGTATGAATTTCCTAAGTGTCATGATTATAAAAATAACCATTACGGAGAGGAAGAGAACTGTCTAGAGGATTTGCAGTTTTC
>DATBHO010000023.1:0-6746 GCA_036557405.1 Nitrososphaeraceae archaeon | reverse complement strand
AGGAAACATGAATTATTAAAAAGGGCCAACTATCAAAAAGTTCCAATAAGTTTACTCCTATACAGACCGTAATTATTACTGCTACAACTTTTCTCATTATCTATCGCGAAATTTTATATATGAAACTTGCAAAAAAAGGTTATTAAAGGCAAAAAAGAAAGTTGTGATCGGATTTTGCCACAGTAAACACAATTAAATTCAAATCACCTCCATCGGTTCTTTGTCTTTATTTTTTAAAATCTGCTCCATAATCGGGAAGGGATGAATGACATATTTGTACCTAAAAGAGGATTCAACTTAAAGCAAAGACGACGTATACGCATTCTTCAGATTAATTGGGACCAGTGGGATTATAACACTGCGCCCTTTCAAAATTGTAAAAATAATTTGTTAAGGTATTTATGGAGCAGCACCTACAACACCCGTAGAAGCAATTTTATCATATAAAACTAATTTAGGGGGGACAAATGAAACTACAGCGTCGGTAACTGCTTGACTTGGAGCGTCTCGTACTATAATGTATCCTGGATATCCTTCATGCCCGATAACAATCATGTCTATTTTGTTCTTCTCTGCATATCCTACAATCTCTTTTACGACTGATGTAGTAGCAATAATAACATCGGTCTTAACGCTCACTTTCTCTTCTGTCGCCTTTTGTTTCACCTTGTCTACATGTTGCTTCCCTTCTTCCATTTCTTTCCTTGAAACTTCCTTAAGTCTTACAGGTCTCGGTGAAAGGGCAATCTCATATTGAGTATACGTTGGGTAAATAACATGTAATACAATCAATTCTGCGTTAAGAGTTTTAGCCAAGTTAATCGCATGGGTGCTGGCATTGAATGATGGTTTAGAACCATCGACCGCAACCACTATCTTTTTGATAGACAATAAACATTCATCACAATCATTATTTAATTAATTTTTCATTACTCCTTGGAATTAATTCATGCTAGTCGGCCCTGTAAGTACTTTTTATCACATATGATGCGTCACTTTAAATCAATGTCATTTTTGAAACCCAACTGACACCTAGCCATCTTGGAAAGATGTAATATACAGTGCATTACTTAATGATGCTATATGACGGCAGATAATGATCATAAGAATTTAGATTTTTCTGATAGCATTTGTACATGTAAGGAATGTAATCATAAAATGGGAAGAGATTGCCTGAAAGTCCATTGCAAATGTTGTAAAAAAGAAGATCATTCCATGATAATGAACGGATTCGAAGGATTTCAGTAACTGTGTAAGAAATCTCACTTTCGACTTATGGATCCTGATCTGACATTTGTAAACCATCTATGACATTGTGGGATTTGAAAATTAATGACGGATCTATCTGCCGTTTGGATCACCATCTGCTGTGGAATTTCTAGTTGCAAGTACCACAAACCCAGCACCATTAATTAGTCGACCAAGATCATGATCATTTCCAAAATACGCCCCGACTTCAGGAAATATTACCTCAGCAATACTTCCAGCTCCAGGAGGGACAGATATTTCATAAACTTTTGACAGTGAAAAATTTTTGTTATTGTTGTAGTGAGATATTGAAGTATCAGGTTTTTCATTAATCAAGCCTCCTGCAAAATTGAAGGCAACATTGCCTCTAGGCCCTGCGTTAATAACATACCACCTTGTCAGTTCCCCTGGCTTAACCTTGAATATTTGAGCGTTGGGATTTAGTTGGATTTTAGCCTTGTCACCAAAGAAAGGTATATACTTATAAGCCATACCATTAGTTAGTATCAAATCAGGTTTATTATCTAGAAACTTATTAAAGTCAAACGATCCGATTTTGCCACTGGTCCCTTTGAATATCCCGTTATCTGCAGAGTTAAAGATTTCACTAAATATAATTCGAAATTCCTTTGCGACCACTTCATTCTTTGGATGCACGATAATACCTCCATACATACCGCTAGCAACGTGTTCCCAAATACCATTAAGATTGTCACCGTCACAGTGGTACATAAAAACACCAGGATAATCTGCATTCAATCTCAATGTCTTATTTTGTCCTGGTTCAACGCTACCCGAAACCGCTTGACTAACTCCGTAGCCTGCATGCAGGTCGAGACTGTGAACAGTGTCCGCTTGATTCACAAGGGTAATCTCCAATATATCGCCTTGGTAAATAGAGATCCATGGCCCAGGCACCGTGCCATTAAAAGTCATTGCTCCATAAGATACTCCTCCTGGTTTGAGCTGATTAGATGGAGATACCTCGATGATCGCGTCACGAGCATACAGTATCATTCTTTTCACCTCACCTTTTGAATCTTGTAAGTTGGTCTCTGCCAAGACAAACAAAAAAGTACTTGATAGGTTCACCAACCCAAGAGATAAGCAAATGCTTGCGAAAACTACAAAATGGACGATACTCAATTCCTAATAAGTAACAAGGCTATGTCAAACGTAAATCTTTTCCGCATAGTCCCAAGAACAAGAAGTGATTCGACCTAAGTTTGTTAATTTAGTGTCATGATCATGAGCAGATCGTGTTTGTAATAATTGTCCTATGATAGACTACTGGCCATTATTCAGTTGGACTGATTTTCGCGTAATGCCTACTATAGCTAGTAGAATCAATAAAGAAAATAGAGACATTCACATTATCTGACAAGAACGTTGACGTGTTTTCAGGTTTTGTCAATCCTAAACGTAAGGAAAATATATCCTGCAATGCATAAATTAATTGTTTATTTTTAGAGTGAACTAATGTGAGGATACTTATGGTTTCAACGGAATATCCCCCTATGAAGGGTGGTGTTGGTCGATATTCTCAAAAGTTAGTCCATTCCCTAAGACATGAGGGCTTGGAAGTTGCCGTCGTATGTAACGAATATGGCAACGGAGAGTTTACGGGCATCTCACCAAATAACCGTCAGAATTCAGCTGTTCTCTTAAAGGCGGGTCAAGAATTCAAACCAGATCTAGTTCACGTCCAATATGAGCAGGGACTATACGGATTACATTTGGATCCGATAAATCCTAGAAGGACAGGAACAACGATTGAATCTTTTTACCGCGATTGTAAGCTACCCATCGTTTCCACTTTCCATTCTGCTTATACTTTCTCTCAGTGGATGAAATTGATAGTTCCTTTAAGTAGTAGAAGGTTTGGAAGGGCAGGTACTTTTTTACGAATGACGTATGACTATTGGACCCATCTCTTAAATTACTCATCATTTAATTCTCTCAATAGAAGCAAAATAGGTCCTAACAGAGCTGGAATTGTTTTTTCAAAATATCTTCAGAATCTAATACCAGGAAGCAATTTGATATATCATGGGTCAGAACCGAGTGCCGCCCCTCCTCCAGACAAGAATGAAGTAAGAAAGAAGTATTTACTTCCTCAAGATACCAACATTGCACTTGCTATCGGATTTATGACGGCAACCAAGGGATGGGATATCATCAAGAAAATGAAGGTTCCAAATGGCTGGAAGATTGTGATAAATTCTTCAAAAAATCATTACAGCAAGCAAATAGTAAAAAAAAGATTTGAGAATGACGGTGTAATTGATCTTAACAGAGGATTTTTGAATGATAGAGATCTGTCTTTGCTCTTCTATTCAGCAGACGCCCTAATCCTACCATATAAAGTTAGTTCTGGTTCAGGGGTGATGTATGATGGGTTGGCACACGGGCTTCCGTTCATATCAAGCAAAATAGAATTCTTCAAGGAATTTTGTGATTTGGGATTGGGTATTTTAGTTGACAGAAATCCTTCTGACTTCTCAAAAGCACTTCTAAAGCTACAAGCAGATTATAAAAAATATAAAGATGCTGTATTAAAATTTAGTAACAACATTTGTTGGAAAGAAGTTACCAACAAACATATTCTACTCTACAGTTCAATTATTAATAATCCTACTCCAATTTTACAGAAGAGGTTGGATTAATTCCTCTAGCTTTCCGAATAAAATTAGCAGTACAGGTCTGTCGGGATGCGTAATTTTAACAATTTGGATCCAATTGAATATAAATTGTTATCAGATAGGATTCAAATGTTGGATTGCTTTACATACCCATTTCCGAATGCAAGGTTTACATAAATGGCTAGGGCGAAATATTGATATCATTGCTGATGGATATATATAATTTTATAAACAAATAGATCTTGAATGGCAATAAAAATCAGTATTCAAGCTGCTCATGAACAGGTTAATCCGTCTGACTTATTGCAAGATGTCATATACATGGACCAGAAAGGAATTGAGCGATGTTGGACCAGTGATCATTATATGCCTTGGTGGAATACAGGAGCTTCAGGAGGAGCAGCATGGCCATGGTTGGGAGCTGCGTTGGCTAGAACTAATAAAATAACCATAGGAACCGGCGTAACAGCTCCTATACTAAGATATCATCCAGCAATAGTAGCACAGGTCTTTGCCACATTGGGATTCATGTTTCCAAATAGGGTATTTCTAGGTGTTGGGCGCGGAGAGTCTCTTAATGAGGTAACATCTGGTAATCAATGGCCTTCCAACCTGGAGAAATATGAAAGATTGAAGGAAGCAGTATACCTGATTAAAAAACTTTGGAATGAGGACTGGGTTAATTTCCAAGGAAAATATTACTGGGTTAAAGATTCTAAACTATACACTAAACCTAAAACGCCAATCCCGTTGTATATTGCAGGATTAGGTAAACAATCAGCCATGCTTGCAGGAGAGTATGGGGACGGATTTGTTACCAATGAATTAAATATAAATGCAATTAGCAATAATCTCTTTCCGGCACTAAAAGAAGGAGCTAAAAGGGCAGGAAAAGATTTTGATTCGCTAGAAAAAATTCTATTCATTCCTACTTCTTATGATCCTGATGATAGGCAAAAAGCAATTGAATCGATCAGATTTTGGAGGGGCGCTATGATTAAGGCCTTTTTTGATGTTGATGTGCATGACCCAAGGAAAATAGAAGAAAACGGACAAGTGATTGGTGATGATGCATTAGAAAATATGTTACTTGTAATAACTAACGGTAAAGATGGTATAGAGAAATTACGAAAGTATGTAAATTTGGGCTTTACTGAGATTGTGCTAACAAATTCAAGCCCGGACAGAGACAAACTAGTTAAGCTTGTTGCAGATGAGATCGCTTTATCTTTTAGGAACTAATGACAATGGTCTCCTGACTAATCGACGCGATATTACTGCGTGCATTCATTCTTTGAATTAATCACTAGGTTAGGAGATCTAAATTTCAATTATCAAAGCTTGCTAGATAGGCTTTGTAAAATAAAAAATTATAATCATAAACTCTATTTCCATTCCTAATTTCGAGAGTCATATTGAAAAACAAGTCTGCGCTGTCAAATATTTGTAACAGTAATTATAATATTGAGTGCACAGTGAGTTATCTTATGTATAAATGGTGTCTAGGTTCTGTCCCATTCACCGGAGCACTATTGCAGTAAAAGGGGACGAAAAACGGACATATAAGAATTCCAACTAGTAAAGAATAACCTTCTATTAATTTTCAAAACCGTCTCATAAGTAATAATATGATGGTTACCTAATTATAGCTATTTGTGTTCATATTGTCCAATCTGGAATCTGGAATCTGGAAAAGAAAGAATTTTTGTGAAGTACTCAAAGTATGATTGTTAAAGAAAAAATATCATAGACTCTCGAAGCATGATTTGATTAAATTTGTTAATTTATCTGTCACTAATTCTGGGGTGATCTGGTTTTTTAAATATTCTATTGAGAACGTTGTTTTTCCCGTTATCGTTTCCAATATTTTTGCCCCTTCTAGGGTAAACTTAATACTAGGATACACTCCTTGGCGTGATGTCAAATTTAAATCTGTTAAAACAAAAGAGATGCTTGGATTGAGAAAAGTTGACGAATCAATTTTTGGTTCTCTGACTATATCTGAGTATACACCCTTTTTTCGTAGATATTTTTGATAGTCTCGCATTAGAGGAGCAATTAATTCATCACATATGTCCTTGAAATCATTAAATTCATCTTTTGTATTTTGGTCTCTTTTTCTATATCGTTCTAATTTTCCTTCCTTTTCGAGCTTATCAAACAAAGCTCCCAATTCCTTGTCGATGTCGACCATGATAATCGTCTGACTTCAGATTATTAATATCTTTCATAGTCATGTGGCATCCATACGTGTTTGAGATACCTTTTTCATAAAATAAAAATAATTACTTGTGTCAGTATAGGCTTTATAATAAGCTTAAAAGGATTGGAGTAGTCTAGCTTCTTTGAATAAGTAGAATGTCGAAATAAGTTCCCGACGATAAGGCTGACGATTTTTTATTTTAATAGATTTTCTCTTAAACAATTTCAACCGTCTTAATATTTCAATTAGGACCCGAGGGGAATGGAATTTCAGATGGGTCGTCATTGGAACATTTAATTTTGCTCTTCTTACTCTTGCTGAGAATACCATTGGCCGGAAGGGATGCGTGACGATATCACTTCTAAAAATGGGTTTCCAGTACTAGAAACAAGAATGTAAGCTTTAAACTTTTCTTCTTGGAAGTCTTGGATTATACCTGGTGGGTCATAAAGTTAAATGGAGCGAGGGCTCCACCTAGGTTGTCTGCTACTGATCCTATGCTAAACGGAACAATTTATCAACTACCAATCCTTACAATGGAGAATATGATAGCAGGAATATCAGGCTCGCCAGTTGGTGCAGTATTAATGAGACCGCAACCTTGATGGGCATTAGATACTGACATCATTGTACTTATGGTATCATTTGCTTTC
>DATBHO010000022.1:0-19684 GCA_036557405.1 Nitrososphaeraceae archaeon | reverse complement strand
GTTTGGTGGATTCACAAGACAATTGCCCTTGGATTGCCAATCCGGGTCAAGAAGATGCTGATGGTGATGGTCATGGCGATGCGTGCGATCCTGATTTGACGGATTATGATTCTGATGGTTTGGTGGATTCACAAGACAATTGCCCTTGGATTGCCAATCCGGGTCAAGAAGATGCTGATGGTGATGGTCGGGGCGATGTGTGTGATTATGTATAAGATTTCGATAACGACGGTGTACTTAACTATCAAGACAACTGTCCTTCCATACATCACGTTGTATCCGCCTTTACATGTCATATTATCATTCTGAGCCGTTCCGATACACGGATTAGCTGTGACAGAACATGACTTATTATTTGTAAATTGAAAGAACATGAATATTTGTCTTTATATCAGAGGTTTCTTCCAGACACTTTTGGACCTAACTTTTTTAGGTAATCATTTAATCATATACCTGTATCTTTCTGACACCAATTTTATGAACCATGTAAAACTCATTTACCACTTGAATGATATCTCCAGAGGATATCTTGTTATGACTTCTTTTTTTTCTTAGCGGTATTCCAAACGGTTTTTTCTCATCAACAAATTTAAGCCAAATCTTACCTACATTAAGAATATTCTTAAATTCACATTCCCAAACTATATCATAGATAGTGTATAGCGCCTGTCTACTCAATTTATTCTTCCTTAAGATATCTAATTGAATATCAGGTTCCTTGCAGAAATATACTGTAACTTTCATTGGTCTTCGACTACGTTTTAATGCGGAATAATCTCACCAGCTTTATAGTTTGCTTTTCACAGATTCCGTTTAATATCTGATTTAGTAGGACTTGTTTAAGTAAAGGGCTATTGTGATTATCAATTCGGTATAGCAGATTGACCTTTGGCACCGAAATGGAACTTAGAACTAATTATATTTAAATTAAATGCAGTAGTAAATTTAGCTATGACAAAATTTGTTGAAATAGATGATAGGGTATCTCTTAATGACCAGATGGAAAACCAAGTTCTAAGCCTGGAGAATTCAATCTTCCAACTACAATTGATATTGATTCTAATGGTGACTTTTACGTTACTGAAAGAGGAAATGAACGCGTTCAAAAAATTGATTCCACTGGAAAACCACTTTTAATGTGGGGATCGTTAGGTAATGGAAGCTCCCAATTTTGTCACATGGAACATCTAGCCTTAGACAAATTTGATAATGTCTATGTGAATGACCCTCAATCGGACCAGGGATGTAGCATGCAACCATCTATAAAGAAATTTGACAAGTTTGGAACTTTATCAGTTCAAGTCATAGAGACTTCGAGTCACGAAAAGTTTTAAATTTTGCAATACAATACAAGAATAATCCTGAAGGTGTAAGTCGCTTAGTAGGAACAATAAGTCTTGAGAATGTAGTTTCAGATAAAAAAAGCAAACGTAGGATATTGGATTGGAGAGCTATACTGGGGCGATGGTATAGCAACAGAATCCGTGGCACTAGTTTTTACTTATGCGTTCTCCGTTTTAGGCTTAGAAGAAATTTGTGCATATGTATTTTTTGAAAATAAAGCATCAATACGAGTACTAACAAAGAACGGAATGACAAAAAATGAGAGATAAATGAATACAATAAGGTTTCTGGGAAATATCAAAGAACAACAAAATATGTGATACAAAGATCGTACAATCTGAACAAGCTGTAGTTCTACATAATACTGATTTCAAATTTATCATTCTTTTCCTAACACTATTCTTCTAAACTCATTCTGTAATAAAATCGGGTGGGATTCGTCATAATTGCATTGTTTTGGTGTTACCAGTGTTCTTGCAGAGGGACAAAAAACAAGGAACTTATCAGCACAATTCCCATTAACATTCCCACGACATAAATATTCGATTTTAGGTGTTTCAAGAGACTCATACTATTCATTCGCAGTACAACTATTACTACTATAGTTAACACTCAAGCTGAAAATTCATAATTGACTTTGATTTGTATACACCAAGTTTCCGATATATCTTTGTATCTCAAAGGCACAATAAAAATTAGAACAGTTCAATCATTCTGATTAGTGTTTTGGTTAGGTCCCAGATCTATAAGTGAACCGTGTCGAGGACGGCCATCTTCTCCAAGTATGGAAATACTTAGGTGCATTAAGCCATCACTACCTTTGTGGATTTTAAAATATGCAAAGTTGAGTATTCCTCCCTCAACATACAAAGATGTGGGTTGAAAGGTGGGGTCAAACTTGGGAAGTGGAATTCCTGGAATCCCAAAACGAATAGCACTTAGTGGACCACAGACAATCTCATAAACATTGACTGGATCTCCATCCCCATTTACATCAGCATTATATTTTAATATGGCGGGAAAATGAGCATCAGTGGTCACGAATACAACGTTATTAATGTCATGATCATCAATAAATTTCATTAAATCCCAAAGTTCTCTTTCAAATCCGGTCTTGGAAGAAAAATCTTTATCGATCCCATTTGCCCATCCATCTCTTCCAAACAGAGAGGCGTTTGAACCAGTAGGGATAGACATGGGCACATCGCTGCTTATTATCTTCCACGTCGCATTAGAATTTGCTAATGTCTCTTTTAGCCAAGACAACTGATCACCACCTAGCAAAGTTTTATTATATTGTTTTATGTCTTGAAGATCATTTCTACTCCTGTATGTTCTTGCGTCTAAAATTAGTAGATCCATGTCTTTACCCCAGTGAAATGATCTATAGATTCTATCAGGATCTTGTTGGTTCCTTTCTATAGGAGAGAAATTAAAGAAGGTTTCTCGCCCAGATTGTACGAGATTTTGGTATCCTGTCCTGTTCTTGTTTAGGGAATTCCAATAAGACCATTTAGATCCGAAATCATTAATGACTTCATGATCGTCCCATTGCATGTACATAGATGTGTTGCCAAGAAATGCTTGTAAATGAGGGTCTGCTCTATTGTAAGTCCAATGTTTTAGATATGTATCATGCACTAGAGCTTCATTCTTCCAGTCGACCTTTGCATCCGCAATTCCGGAAAAATTTCCTGGAATATTCTGATCACCATCTGGTCGATCTTTAGGACAATCATTAATGGCATAAATCATATCACCATTTTGAATGTAAAAGTCTGGCAATAGTGATTTCATTTTTTCAAAAATTAAATATCCATTCTTTACTTCACGGCAGAACCCTTGACCACCAATATCTGCACCTAGTATGAAACTTATCGAATTACCACTAGAATTCGGATTTGGTGCAGTTCTAAAACTTCCCAAAATAGCTGAACTCTTGGTACGGTTATCGGAGCTAGAAAACCAGACTTTATAGAAATATTTTGTATTTGGCCTGAGATCGTCTACTTTTATTTTTCCGACAAGATCTGTCTTATTGTCAACCCATTTGATTGCTGAATTAGGATGAAGAAACTCTGAATTATTATCGTATTTTACATGCATGATGGATTGATTATTAGCCCTTGACCATATCATCGCACTTTTATAGGTAACATCCCCACTAGCCACTCCTTCGTTAATGGTTAGTATAGGATTGTTTATTGTCTGGCCATGTAGCTGGGATGGTATATTACTAGCATTACTGATGACTAGTATTGACAAGAATATTGACGGGAATGCTTGAATTATACCGGATTGAAGTCTATTGTGAATTTTCATATTATATAAAGGAATGGGCTAAAGAAATATGAATATTTTTCTCGTTGTTGGAATCTATCGTTTCTAGAAAGCATGATCTGATCCTGTTTTTGTCCTGAATGGGCGAATCATATAGCTATCTGGATCGACGAAGAACATAAGAAAAAAATATAGAAACGTTTGATATGGGCAATAGATAGGGTCCCACACTCATACAATTTGAAACTCGTTTTCTGCCTATAGAGTAAGTAAGGTAAAGCAATGAGTCCCATAAAAGGGAAAATTTAATAAATTACTGGTGGGTTGTTTAGGAAGTGATAGAGAATATCCCACCAGTAGATGTACTTTTGTCTCGACGATTTCATTTGATATGGATAGAAGAGTGAATTTTATCCACGCAGGATAAATTGCGCCTTCAGATTCCGTATCTATGTTCGTGGTGAGTTTGTCCGCATGAAAGTAAATAAGAATTAAGGATCTTATTTAAGCAAAGTATAAAAACGCTGCTCATTTTATTTGTGTGTTCAAATATCCGGAGGTCTAGATCTAATTAATAATGAAAGGGAGTGGTACGGAAATAAGAGTAGATTTTTCTCTTAAGCGTGAGGTATTCTTCGTTGTTATCGGCGCAATGCTAGGAGCTGTATCCATGCTGATTCCGACTATTTTTGAAGTTGGGATGGGCTTACCTTACTATGTTACATGGGTTGCATTTGGGCATGTTGTAGGAGTCTACTCTTCTAATGCTGCCTATGCAGGAGTAGCAATTCATACAATAACAGCAATTTCAATAGGCATAGTTATCGGAGTCTTTCTCTATAAAACTGGAATACTGAACATAAGTAAGCTTTCAAATGGTTTGCTTTACGGATTATTTGCCGGTACTGTTGTGTTAATTGTTTTTTTCATACCTGTTTACATGTTAATTTTGCAGCCAGAGATAAATCGTATTCTAACTACATCAATGGCTGAAGACTATGAAGAATATGCTACAACATCATCGCACTATAACTTCCCCTTGGTGATTGTAAGTTATATTATCATGCATCTTGTCTTTGGAATAGCTGTAGGAATAACATCATCTACTTTATCAATTAGGTTCGGAAGTCGTTATAGATGTAAAAAATGTGATATTTCCTTTTCTAGGATCGATTCATACCAAAAACATGTGGAACTTGTACATGGAGAAAAACCATTTCAATTAATACGCATTTTAATTTTGGGAGGTGGATTCGCTGGAATAGAAGTTTTAAGGCAGCTTCAAAAAGCATTTCAGAATGATATTAGGATAGATATAACACTGGTAAGTCGGGACAACTTTTTCCTTTTTACACCAATGCTTCCTGAAATATCAACGGGCATGATAGAAACAAGGCATATAGTAACACCGCTGAGAGCGTTTTGCAATAGAGCAAAATTTTTTGAAACAGAGATAGAGTCAATTGATCTAGAGAATAAGAAAGTCGTAATAACTCATAGGATAGGAAAGTTTACAAACCCTGTCGAGTGGCGTAGTCATATTCTAAAATATGACCACCTTGTTATCGCATTGGGGAGTGAAACAAACTTCTTTGGTATCAGTGATGCCAGTAAGCAAGCATTTACGCTAAAGAGCCTTGGTGATGCAATAATCTTACGCAATCATGTGATAAATATGTTAGAGCAGGCTGACATTGAACATGAAGATCTCCAACTTAGGAATAGACTATTAACTTTCGTGGTAGTTGGTGGAGGTTTTTCTGGAGTCGAAATTGTAGGCGAATTGAATGACTTCATTGAGGATTCAATAAAATATTTTTACCACAATCTACAAAACTCTTTTGTAAGAATAATACTGGTAAACGCAGGTAAAAGGATACTACCAGAAGTAACAGAGGATCTAGCAGATTTTGCTTTAAAGAAAATAAGAAAAAATGGAGTTGAAGTAATTTTAAACACACGAGTGATTGAGGTTACCTCAGAGGCCGTTAAATTAGATGAAGGCACTGCTATCACAACACAAACAGTGGTATGGGCTGGGGGAGGAAAGCCCCAAAATTTGCTTTCCACTCTTTCTTGTGAACACGACAAGTCTGATAGAATAATGACCAACAATTATCTTGAAGTTTCAAGATATGTTGATAGCGTTATGGCCGTAGGCGATTGTGCCTGTATCACAGATTCTAATACAGGAAAGCCTTATCCTCCAACTGCTCAACACGCATTAAGACAGGGAAAGATTGCCGCAAAAAATTTAATCACTAAAATTAAGGGTCAAGAAAATCATAAAGAACCATTCGATTACAAAACAAAAGGGGCTATGACGCTAATAGGTAAGAGAAATGGTGTTGGCATTATTTTTGGACATAAGGTTCATGGATTTGTTGCCTGGTGGTTTTGGCGTTCATACTATCTAGCTAATCTTCCTACTGTAGAAAAGAAATTGCGAGTTTCGTTGGACTGGATGATAGACTTGTTCTTTAAGCGGGACGTAACCCGACTCAAAACACCCACAGAGGAAATTGCTTTCAATCCCAATATATCGGATAGTTCCTTTACTAACCAAATGGAATCTATCCATAAATAGTGAAACTGGCTGACCTGATTCCATCCACTGTTTTCAACTTTAGAACATGATTTATTCAATGGATGGATCATCCCTATCGTAGTTAATGGGACAAGAGCAAAAAATTCGATTTCGTCCTTTTTTGTAAGGAGTGACCTGCAGTTCTATAGTCAGGCGAATATTAAATTGGACAAAAACTAAAAAATTAAAGGACTCGCAACTACAATATCATAACAATCGTAGATATGTTCTTTGCATTAGTAAACATTTTGTCATAATAAATTTATTATTTAATTGAAATTCAGTTATATTGGATAGAGCTCAGAATGAGATAACAATGTTAAGTAAGCAATATAACTTCTATTATTCGGTTAATGAACAATGATGGATAAAACTAAAACCTTATGGATCTTGTGTGCAGTAACATTCAGCTATGGAATATGTTCAAGTTCTATATCATACAGACACATGGAGCAAATATTGAAACTTGCATTAAGTTTGGACACAAATTTCACTGATGATGGAAGATTAGTATCTTACGGTTGTATACAAGTGACTCTTTAATATCTTAGTAGGTTTAACTTACATATGGAATGATATCATAAGAATGGCGTATTCAAGATTCAGAGAAAGATGGAAATTCATTCTCTCGATAGGAGGATTATGGCTCCTGTTCCTGTTTCCTATCCCTTTTTTACCTTTCTTTGGATATCACATAGATGTTAATTCTCTTACAACACTGTACTTGATAAGTGCAATAGTATCAATACCATTTACATTGTTAGCTATCTTTATGAACCATAAAAATGAATAAAAACTAAACAATCAACTAAGAGAACATTATATTGATTAGAGGACTAAACGATGAGTACATCTTATGATAGTTTACACATTGGTTTAAACACTGATCAGGTTAACAATAAGAACCCTGATCTCGTTTGACCTTCAGAAGTGTCTAAGTAGAATTCTTCCATCGCTTACGCAGTTGAAACTAAAATATGGGAAGATCACTAATAACCATATTGTTGACAATTCGGATCCTAAGACAACTTTGAAAAATTCAAAAAGTCTTAGCCAATCTTTATATGGATAACAATTAATTCTATCTAGCGTAGATAATTTGACAAAAATAGGTGAGTTAATGACCGAAAAGCTAGAAACTATCGAGGCATCTTTATCCGCTCAAGAAGCAGCAACGAAAATGCGCGATAGAAAAGTAAGCTCATTAGTAGTAGTTGATGCTAACAACAAACCAGTAGGTATGGTAACAGAAAGAGATTTGGTAAGAAAAGTATGTGTTTATGATGCGAGTAGTAAAAATACCTCAGTACGAGATATAATGTCCGATGCACTTGTCACTACTGATGCGATATCTGAAGTAGGGGTAGCAGCTGATCTCATGATACAAAATCAAGTCAGACATTTGCTAGTCGTTAAAGATGATGACATAACCAAACCATTGGGTATAATTACACCTAGTGATTTTGCGGGTTATCTCAAAGAAAATTTGGATATTGATGATGTAAATGCGACCATACTTGAATCCTTAAGAGAGACTGAAAAAGATTAAGTTTGAAACTTTAGGTTAATACACTCAATTTAGTAAAATGTAAGGTGACTATATAATAATCAGATCAGAAACAACATGTCTAATTTGCATCTTTTTTACTATCGAACAATATTTTAGTAAAGACATTATGCGAACTGACCTTCACGCGAACATATTATTATCAATTCGGATCCAAAGGATACACTTATTTTTACTAAAAATGGATTCATTGTACATCTATGGATAAATTGAAAAAGGCGGTACATTATTGTTTTATGGCGTCATTATTTATTATATTTACCAGTCAAATTGGTATTTATTGTAACGAAATCAACGCCCAGCATATAGCACTCAAATATAAAGGTGAGCTAGGGTCAAAGGGAAGTGCAATTGGACAATTTGTGTTCCCTCATAGTCTTGCCGTTGATGAATCTGGTAACATCTATGTAGGGGATACTGGGAACAAACGAATTCAAAAATTTTCTCCAAATGGCACTTTTCTTACAAGCTGGGGCTCGATCGGATCCAATGAAGGTCAGTTTCAGGGTTTGCATGACATAACATTGGATCCGGGAGGAAAATTTGTATATACAGTAGAGCTGAGAAATCATAGGGTTCAAATATTCAACCCCAATGGTACCTTCATATCGGAATGGGGATACAATGGTACTGGTGGTCGGGATGCCTTAAGAGCTCCACACCAAATAGCAGTAAATTCAAAAGGCCTGGCGTATTTAACGGATAGAGATGGGAATCAAATTTTAAAGTTCTACTCCAATGGCACGTTTGTAGAGACAATAGGATCGCAGGGCTCTGGTCCTGGTCAGTTATATGATCCTCATGGCATTGCTATTGATTCTCATGACAATATCTATATCACCGATATGAAAAATTCTAGGGTTCAGGTGTTTGATAGTAATGATAATTTTACCAGAGAATGGGGCTCTTTTGGGAACGCTACTGGACAGTTCTCTGAGACTGCTCCTGGCATCGCTGTTGATACTAATGATCATGTTTTTGTCGTTGACAAGATTATTGGTCGAGTTCAAATGTTTGATACAAAAGGGAATTATTTGGCAGGTTGGGGATCCTCTGGTAAAGGCATTGAGCAATTAAATAAACCAGAGGATATTGCTGTTGATAATCATGGAGCAATCTACATTACAGATACAAGAAACTCGAGAATTCAGATATTGAATGTTGTCAGCTAATTTGCAGTGATATAAATATACGAGATGACAGCTCCTATATTACTTGCCTATCAAACTCTCCTTCTATAGTTTTCACTTCCAGCGATATTATTCCTCTGTTATTGAGATCTAACCGTATATCATGAGTTACTGTTTCGGTTACATTAACTGAAAAACAGAAAAATATCTGGAATCGGTTTTGTCATTGAGGTCATAAGAGTACATTTTTCAACTCCCTATTTTTTCGTCAGGGTTGGGAGCTTATATGCAATAAAAATTAAATGATTTATACGTTATTTTTAATACGCTTTGCTCGTACCAGAGCAAAGTAATACATTAGTCCAGATTTTAGTTGAATAGAAGTTCGTTACTAATTTGATTGTTTTTATTACTTTCCTAAAGGAGTAGAATAAACTAAAAAATATAAGTATCAACTTTTGATAGATTTGTAGTAATTGTACGAGGATTTAAAATGGCAGAGACATTAACATTTATTCTAATTTCGATACCCACAATGATCCTGTTGGGCTTCCGTCATGCACTTGACGTAGACCATATCACAGCTATAGATAACCTAGTGAGATTACATAACGCTACAAGAAAATCACGATGGATCGGGGCCGGTTTTAGCCTAGGTCACATGATATCGGTCCTTGCTGAAATGATACTCATCATATTCGTTATAGGCAGTTTAACAAGAATTGATCAACTCTCATTCTGGGGAGGAGTGATAGGAGCCATAGCCCTTGGGGCGCTTGGAGCAATAAACATTTACTCAATGAAGAAATGGGGCAAAACTGGATCCGCTATCCTTGCAAGCAAAGTCTTAGCCAGGATTGGAGTTGTTAATCCATTCCGATCTGCCTTAATTACAGGAATGGTATTTGGTCTAGGGTTTGATACAGCTACTCAGATTTCTGCAATTACTCTATCCGCAGTGGCGTCAGCAACTCTTGGAGTGCAAGTAGCCTTAATCCTTGCTGGATTTTTCGCTGTAGGAATGGTTCCTGTAGATACACTGGACAGCATTATACTGCGATCAGCTTTTTCTAGAATATTTGACACAAAGGGCTTCAGATATATGGCCTACGCTTTGAGCGGAGCTGCACTGACCGTGGCAGCTGTTGCCTCTTATGAAACTTTAACTTACTCAAAAATATTGCCGGAAATGACCGGCCCAATATTAGCAATATCAATAATTTTAGTATCTTTTGGATATGCTTACACTGCAAGAAAAAGGCGTATTATGAAACCCACCGATGTTGGCTCAGCTTCACCCATAAAGGACAAACATCAGACTGACAAGGACAAACCTTAACGACCTTAACGCCAACTACCTTAACCCCGGATCAGTTCAATTACTATACATTGAGTTTTAATACAGAAAATGACTCTTGTGAAAGACAAAGACTCGTTCATCTTAAATTTCCTATCTTTCATATTTCGCGTTTACTATGGATTAAATATACAACTTGAATAAAAAACAAGTACAAACTATTAAAGACTTATATAATCATACAATTATAGAATTATATTAGTATGGGCTCACCATGGAAAGCTTTATCAGATGATAATAGAAGACGGATTGTGCTACTGCTTAAAAATAAAGATATGATCCCTACTCAAATAGCGGATGAACTTAGCTTCACTCTACCTGCTGTATCAATAAATCTTCGAATTTTAAAAGAATCAGACTTGATAACAGAAAAGAAACAGGGCAAATATAGATATTATTCGTTGAACAGGAAGACAACGTCGGAGTTGGCGCAATTTTTTGACGATATGTATGACTATAATTTAAAATCATTGAAGGAATACGTTGAAAACAAAGAGAACAAAAAGATGAGGAGAAAATCATAAATGACTAGGTCATTAGATGGGCACAAAGTTGTTTCGGATAATGAATGGATTGACGCTCGTAAATTACTTCTTAGAAAGGAAAAAGAATTTACAATTTTGCGTGACCAGCTTAACAGGCTAAGACAAGAACTACCGTGGAAGGCAGTCACTAAAGAGTATCTCTTTGAAGGACCAAATGGTAAACAAACGCTGGCAGAACTTTTTGATGGAAGAAGTCAATTGATAGTTTATCACTTTATGTTTGATCCAAGCTGGGATCAAGGATGTTCACACTGTTCCTTTTGGGCTGACAATTTTAATCAAATAATTGTGCACCTGAACCAACGAGACGTCACCATGATCGCCGTCTCACGGGCTCCGTACAGCAAGTTAGTTTCTTATCAGAAGCGAATGGGTTGGGATTTCAAATGGGTTTCCTCTTATAATACAGATTTCAATTTTGATTATAACGTATCATTTACGCAAGAAGATTTGGACAAGAATAAAGCATTCTACAATTATGATTTGCAAGATACACACAGTTTAGAAAGAGAGGGAGTCAGTATATTTTACAAAGATTCTACAGGAAGAGTATTCCACACCTATTCAGCTTATGCACGCGGTATTGATATGTTGAACGTAGCATACCACTTCCTCGATTTAGTTCCTAAAGGACGTGACGAAGAGGATCACGATTTTCCACAGTTTTGGGTGCGACGGCATGATGAATACGGCAAGTAGATGACGCCAGATTGGGTCAGAGTTGATTTCCAAGCACTTTGGTATTAGTTGTGATTTACAAAACTATTTTGGATTGACATTTATGATATGGTCTGCATTTATACAGGGGTTTTGGATTTTAGACGTCAGCAGGAATTTGTAATGACCAAGAGCGTGGCTGTAGGGTACTATATGGATAATAACTCGTGTCAAACCTGGAGAAATTCGAAGAAAGTGATAAATCTCTTTGTAAGAGCTATTTTCTTACTAATCTTAACTAATTGGACCTATGGACATAAATAATAGCTTGATTTACTTTTAGATATGTCTCACTACATCCTATTGTTAAATTGGACTGATCAAGGAATTAGAAACGTAAAGGACACGATAAAGCGGGCAGATGCTTTTAGGTCATACCTTGAGAAGAAAGGTGGTAAGTTAACCGACATATTTTATACCTTTGGGCAATATGATTTGGTCCTGATTGTGGAATTACCCAATGACAATGACGCGATGTCTGTCTTACTAGGTACTGGATCATTGGGGAATATACGTAGTACAACTCTTAAAGCTTTCAATTTGGAAGAGACGCGAAAGATAGTTGAAAATATAAAGTAACTGCATTAACTATTGTATAAGGTAATTAGCAGCATTAAATCCTATTATCAAAATTCAAATTAAACAAACTTCTTAATTTGAAATACAAATTATCTAATCCAAATGAATATTTTAATAAAAATTATTGTTACTACTAATAGGATTAGAGAGGAACATGCATCTTTATATTACTTCCATATCCTAAGATAGACATGTCTTCCTTTAGGGCAGAGTAAGTCTATTCAGCTTATTAAGCAGGTGAATGTTTGATTTCCTCTGTAGTCCCTACTAGAGTTTCCTTCTTACCGACGCTCTTAGCTCTTGATGCAAATAAAATTGCAACAAGTGCAATAAAGACACCAGTCACGATGACATATGAAATCAACGCGTCAGCCATTTAGTGATATTATACACCAGCCTTGAGATAAATATTATAAATTAGGCAAGAAATGTCAGTCTAGGATCTTTTGAGGACAAAGACAGCTCCAAATTATTCTAACTGTCTGTTGAACTGAATTTACTACCTTTATTCGCTTCTTTCATTGTTGAACAAATTTGATAAAATTATTATGATATGACATTGGATTATACTAACGAGCACTTTTGAACTTGTAATAATTTCTACATGACACATGAGTTTGGAGGAATATCATCGCATATCCGAGCGAACTGGAAGATAATTTTGGATTTAATTGCAATTAGCAGGTGGATGATCGGTAGATGTAAAGCGGAAATTAAATGACTAATCTTGCAAAATGGAATTCTAATCTGGGATTTTTTACCCCTATCATCGATTTTAAATGTCACTTTCACGTTAGTTATAATTACAACTGATCGGACATTACGGACTATACTTAAAGCCATTATCTTCGATTCATTACCTCCTATCAGTTGTAGATTTGCAATGATTTCTAAATAGTCATTATGGATTTGTGCTCCACCTCATCTAAATCATTTAAAACCTAAAAAAAAATGTTTGCTCCTATCATTAGGTAACATTTAGCTAACAAATTTTAGGATAGTCTAATTCATGCAAGGATCTTGAAATACTTTAAAATTTAATTTATCAAGAGTTGAGCTATAAAAAAGTCTGAAGAATCTTATTTGTTTTTCATTTCCCCATTTAGCCGTTCTCCCTCATCGGGAGTAAGTGAACTTAAATGAATCCTCTGGTTTTACAGGGAAACTTGACAACTGGTTTTGATTGCAAACTGGACATATGTTATTGGTTCCAAGTATATCATATAGATATAATCTATTGAGACATGTGACGTTCCAGAGACACTGATCGCAAATTAGAAATATTCTATCAATCTCCTTTAAATTTTTAGCATGATCCATTACTGTTTTAGAAGCCAATAATGATAATTTTGTTTTTTCAGTTATTTAAATTTCGATTATGTATGTTAAGCTAGGTAGATTTGTGTCATCAAAAAATTATCTCGGTCTATTATGAATTCCGAAATAAAATTTATTCCAAAATGAGCATCCAATATGGGATCAAGTTGAGTATTTAAGTAATATATTGTACGCTGCCTTGAATTGATTTTAATTTCTTATGAATGCGGGTCCTTTTTATAGGATAAACAGGGTCATAACCATTAATCCAAATTCAATAACTGAATGGGAAATAGTTAATTTTGCATAAACTTCAGTAACATTTGAGTATCTTTGAATACTTGAATCCAGATGAATTTACAGGTGACGCGGTTCCTCTAGCATATGATGTTAGTATTTTAAATCACCATTCCTAGTTATAGGCCCTAATCGCTTAGAATTCATCGATCTAACAGCATTTTCGTTACCATGAAAGAAATTCGAAATTAGAAATGCCCTTCGGATTAGGAATAAATGAATTTAACTAATAGAAAGCAGATTCTTTATATGAAGTATCGCCGAGTGATATAACTAACTCTGGGTTTTTCTTTATTACTCTACCTATTGTTCAATTGGATTCTCCATCACAACCAAAGTCACCAGCAGTAACAAAAAATTTTTCTGCTTATCCATAAAATCATGATGATTAGGCAGTCGAGATTATAGTTATCTCATATATTTCTTTCCACTTTATATAGGTTTTTCTCAGAAAAATATTACCCTGATTTCTAAGAATAAAGACTATATTTATAAAACAGATTATTTTCCTATATTTGGTGCTCATATTGAATTGTGGAAGGGGAGTATTAGTTGCCTTTTTTGTTACTGTATACTTAGTATCTTTACAATGTAGTGTAGTGTATTCTACCTTAACGTTCGCACCAACCCCGATTCAAGCTATAGGAAATAGTTCAAATCCAAGTTCCTTGCATTCCTTTCAAAACTCTACTAAATATGAAGTAGTCAAAGTTTGGGGTTCGAAAGGAACTAATGACGGACAGTTTAAGCGTCCACACGATTTGGATTTTAGTAACGACGAAAAATATCTATACTCCGTAGATAGAGATGGTAATCGTATTCAGGTTTTCGATAAGAATGGCAAATTTCTATTCAAGTGGGGTATTCTAGGCAATGGCAGCGGGCAGATGCATGTTCCATATGGTATTGATGTAGACAATGCTGGAAACGTTTGGCTAGCTGATAGAGCCAATCATCGGATTCAAAAGTTCGATGCTCATGGCAACTTTATTTTAAAATTCGGGACTAAAGGAAGCGGACCAGGACAATTTGATAATCCGAGACACGTAGTGGTGGATAAGGAGCTCAAGTATGTTTACGTGGCGGATTCAAAGAACAATCGTATTCAAAAATTCTTTACTAATGGAACCTATGTGACTAGCTTTGGAAATGGAAAACCCGGTTATAAGCCAGGAGAATTCAATCTTCCAACTACAATTGATATCGATTCTCATGGCGACTTTTACGTTACTGAAAGAGGAAATGAACGAGTTCAAAAAATTGATTCGACCGGAAAGTCATTGTTAATGTGGGGTTCGTTAGGAAATGGAACCTCTCAATTTTGTCACATGGAACATCTAGCATTAGACAAATTTGATAATGTCTATGTGAACGACCCTCAATCGGATCCAGGATGTACCTTGCAACCATCTATAAAGAAATTCGACAAGTTTGGTCACTTTATAACGAAGGTAGGGACGCTTGGAAAGGAGCCCGGTCAACTTATTGACCCAGAACACCTCGCTATTGACTCTGCTGGTAATATTTACGTTTCTGACAGGGGTAATAATAGAATACAAGTATTCAAACCAGTAGGCTAATTATTATGATTATTGAATGAAATAGTTGATCGGCATAGATTTATAAAATAAAAGACGCTAAAATTAATCTTGTGACTCATAACTCGTCACAGGATGATTACGATAGGAAGGAAAAATATCCCGTCGAAATTTTTTAAAATTGATGTTTTCTATTACCTTTTCCACTTTGATACCACTAGCTGTTTACCCTCGTCATTATAACCTTTTGTCTATGATTGAAAAAGTTCTTAATTTGGAAAATTTGGGAAAAGGAGATGCACAGTCAAGGCCCATGAGGGATTTATTTGATTAGATGATTGAAATCAATTCTCCCATTCCCAAAAATGGGACTAGATAATAACCAAAAATGGATTGAATTGATAAACCTGTTATAATATTCCAACAATTATTTTTCCTTTGTAATAATGAAATGGTCTATTTTATTCAAATTCGTGTTCTCGTAGAATGTTCCCAATAGGGTCAGTTCTTTTTTAGAACTAGCTATATCGACATTGATAAATCCATGACTTACAAATTGGTTTGCTATATATGGTACTGTTCCAGTGAAGTTGTATAGTCTTTCTCCTCCTGTTCCTACAGTTAGAAATAGTGTTCCGTTTGGATCTTTATATTCTGACATATCTTTATCAGTAATAATAGGATGATATTGTGGAAAGAATGAACTTTCATTATATCTTAATGGAAACGTTCTCTGATAATTGTGGTTATGTGCTTGTAGAACAACATCAACCCCATATTTGTCAAACAACATATGAAATGTTCTTGGTAATACGTCATCTCCGTAATGTTCTGTAACGGAGGAGTAAAGGGGTCTGAACGTGTATACTATTATCCAGTCAATGCTCTTATTATTACGAGTATTCTTTAGATCCTCCTGAACGAAATTATACTGCTCCGATCCGTTTCTGTATGGGATGATAGAATTCTTGGCTGTGGCCAACGCTAAGAAATGAACATTTTGATAGTTAAATGAATAATATGGCTTGGTTAGATTGAAATGATTCATGTAACTATTATACCTGATCAACTTTCTGTCTATATCATGTTCCCCGAATGCTATTTTTACCCTACCATTGTTATCTAATGGAATAATAGAATTTAGCCAACATGCAGCAGATTTGTTATACGATAGGTCTCCGAGTACTATAACTAACTCTGGGTTTTTCTTCTTCATTCCATCTATTGTTCTATTAGGTTCATCACCGCATCCAAAGTCACCGGCAGTAACAAAATTAAATTTTTGAAACCTTTTTGACATAAAAGGGTCTTCGTCACTATCGGCATAACAAATGAAATACAAACTCGAAAATAAAAAGAAAATAAAACAGAAAGTCAGAGAGCAGGAAGCAGCATAATCTTTTGCCAATTGTTCTAAGACTTTATTATAGGTCATTTAATTAGAGAATTTAACCTCGGATGATGCCGTATATAACATTTTTGATTGGTAAGATGCTTCAAAATTGATGATTCAAAATAGAAACTACAGGATTGTTTACCAATCAATATTATTAATGGAAAAGAAATAACGTACTGCTCTTAGGTATTCACAAATTTAAATTCATTTGGAAACACAAATATCGCCGATAAATAATAAAAGAATCTAAAATTCTAAAATTAGGACTTGGGAACTATTCTATAAATTACCCCTTTATCGTTGCTTTTGATCCCTGATACCACATATAAATAGCCATCATAGGGACTAACTTTTAAATCAGTAATTATTCCAAAATTTTTTCCAAATATTATCTTACTAGCATCGTCCTTCTTGCTTAACATCCTATCCGCAAGATCATCTGACAGAGATAGTGATTTTCTATCTTTACTAAGATCGAAATGGTAGATTCTCCCATTTTTTACCGAGCCCACGAAAATATCATTTTGATATTGTTTACCAAGTTTACTTGAATCTAAAAATACTAAAGCAGTAGGTGCCACAGTTTTGTCCCAGACAAATTCTGGACTACTATAATGCCCTTTACCATCAAAATCAACTAGCTCTACCCCTTTATCTGATACTTTATATACCGCTTCCTTATCTCTTGTTTGGTTTAATTTCCAAATTCCTTGTACTTTTTCCCATCCACTATTGAAACCCGGTTCGACCAAATTAATTTCATCTCCGAATTGTGGCCCATTCTCTGTTTCCCACAGGTTATTCGTTAGCGGATCAATTCCTATGCCAAAGCTATTTTTTATTCCGTATGCATAGTATATATTAAGAGGATAAACATCGCCCAAAATACCCTTTCCCACTGGCCTGCCATCTGGAGTTATCCTCAGAATTGCTGCTCGACCATCAGCAACGGTACCATTCATAATATTCTGTGCTTTGGTATCATAACCCATAACGTTCTGATTATATGCTGTTGGTTGTAAATCACCGATAGTAACAAAAAGATTTTTCTCCTTATCCATCAGAAGTTTGCCCCCATTGTGACTTGGCCCTGGTAAAGCAGGTAAACTCAGTATTAACTTGGCATCTGTGAGTGTATAATTATTTGTATCAAGTCTATATCTATATACATAATTTCCACAATTTTGAGAATTTTGTGCCTGTCCCGATTTCTTTGGACAGTGGGTGTAGTATACGAAAACAAAAGTATTTTTTGCGTTTGAACTACCATTTTCTAGTAATGCCAATCCTAATAATCCTCGTTCATCTCTGAATGACACATCGATGTGCGTAAGTTGATGGGTTACGTTACCATTCAATAATCTTATTACGTTCCCTGTATTCTTTTCTAGCAATATGATATCATTTTTTCCCAAAAAATCCACACTTGTTGGAAAATCAAATCCCTCTGCTACCTCTTCTATCCTCAGATTAGTGTCAGTTAGTATAGGTTGGGTTACGGGAGTAGTGGATTGGTTAGTGGTATCAGTTACATTCACACTTTGATTTTGACCATGTATTGGGTGTTCTGGTACAAAAAATAAAAAGATCATGCAAAATAGGACTACAGGCAAGTAAGAAAGCATCAAATCTGGGTCTCGATTATTGGATAATCCTCTTCCAAGTCTTTGAATTTTCTTATCTATTTGTACCGAAGTTATTTCCATGCCTATCATTGTGTTTTGTAATATCTCAAACGGTAATGAGTACAATTATCCTACTGCACTCGAATAACGATATAAACTTATATTATACAGCAAAATCTGGTTAGTCCACAATCTGCCCCCATACTATATTTTAAGTATTCACTAAAGTAAAAAAAGAGGTTAATTTGGTAAGTATCCGTACTGCAAGTATTTGCCTTGCTTCATTTTTAAGCACTTTTCAGACTAAATTCAAAAAGATCTATTGTTTTTTTGACAATCTATGTAATTGGATATTATCTTAAGATTAATTCCTCTTCTTGATTCTAATGTCGTCATTTATTACTAAAATAGATAAATTCTCTTATCCCCTGTGAATAAATTCACAGTCAGCACTCACCTCATCTTTGTCAATGCTAGTATTTATCCATGCATTGTCCTTGCCTTCCCCACAATTGACGATATCCTTGGCACCGTCTGACTCCGTTGTATTCTTATCTGAAGTATAGATTATATCGTCATCTGGTCCACCACTTATTTCATCAGCTCCGTGACCACCTACAATAAAGTCATCACCTTGTCCCGCAATAATAGTATCAGGACCAGCACCTCCCAAAATAGTATCATTTCCTTCTCCTCCTATTATTTCGTCGGCACCTAATCCACCCGTAATGTTATCGTTACCGGTGTTACCTATTATTGCATCATCACTGCCACCCCCGTGAATTACATCATCACCCGTTCCCCCAATCAAGGAATCAGTCCCATTATAACCAATTATATGATCATTACCTGACAGTCCAAGAATATAGTCACTTCCCTGAAGACCATTAATTCTATTTGTTCCCTTATTACCTATCAGAACATCCATCCCGTCCGTACCCTTGCAGGTCCTTTTTCCATTTTCACACATAGTGGTTTCGGCACTTGTTATGAGATGATAAGATGATAAAAAAAGAATAGAGACAAGCATAACTAGGCCCACAATTCTGTGACTACGCAAATTCATCATCAAAATTCCTTTATGGGATTTCAAAAATACTATCATATACAGGCTTTTACAAACTGTATTTTTTATCAAATGTGAAGAAAAATATACCGGCTGATTAAAAGAGCCTCTTCAGGTTAAACATTTTGGTATATTCAGTTACCCGTGAGAACACTGCAGGATTATAAGCGACAATGCTGTTATGGCTGGTAGCAAATTTATAGTTGATGTTCAGTCTCAAGTAATTCTTCTTTGGAAGCTCCATTCTGCCCATCAAGATTAATTACCAGTAGACACTGACGTGACTCCACCTGTCAGAGGAATCTCTGGTTATTTTAAGTATAAATAATTGCTTCTTGT
>DATBHO010000021.1:0-4151 GCA_036557405.1 Nitrososphaeraceae archaeon | reverse complement strand
TAAGCACTATCAGTGTTATTCCCTACCTTGATGATGTTTTGTGTTGACCAGTACAACAATTATGCCAACGATTGACACAACGGCGACCCAAGCCAACCACCCGTAAGCAAGACTGCCCACTAGACCTAAAACAATGCCTATTATTCCAATAACCATTCCTATGCTTTGGTAACTTTCCATTATTTCATCCCCAAATCTTTTTTATCTTGCACAAACTTGTCCGAGTCCAGTTCTATGAATTTGCCATATCCAAAATCCATATACGTAGATTCATGAGGATATCCATTCGCCTTGTAGTATTGAACTGCTTCTTGCCATTGACTTGAATTACAATCTTCATCTTCAGTCAATTGCACTGCATCACCTGACATGAAAAGCGATATGCAGTTTGCAAATGGCGATGATGATTGTGCAAAAGCTTCCTTAAGAAAGGGTTAAGACATCATACAAACCGCTCCTAAGACCGCAACTAAACTAATAATACATATTATCTCCTCTTTTATCATCATCAATTATTCCCCTCGGAATCATTGTTTAGATCAGATTTTTGAAACTCTTCGCCTTTTTTTGCTTCTACCATTTTGTTATATATGTAAGGCTGACATTTGTCTATATTATCCTCAAAATCCAAGACAATCTTCTGCTCATCTAACTCATCCTTGTAATGAATTACTGTGTAGATGTGCCTGTTTTTCCATAAAGCACCTATAATTCCAGACTGGTTTACAAGCCATAGTTCCTGCAACATTGTACAATCGTGGAATTGATAACATTTCATCAAATTTTTTTCTGTCTTGCTTATCTAACATTTTTCTAAACGGTCTCCATTTCCGTATTTCTATTTCTGAGGCAATCCGATACGAAGGAATTGTTCTACCCATAAGTATTATTCTGAATTATTGAATTTAAAATCTAAATCACTCAGAAGGGAGGGGAATGTGAATAAACTTAATCAAAATTTGAATACTTTTAATGACAGCGTACTAACAATCTTCAATGTTGACAACACTTGGATAGTTTATCCCTAGTTTCTCCAAATTTTTATCTCTCTTTTTATCCTCTCTTTCCCATCGTCTAATCTCTTGCCTTTTTGACAATGGTTTACCATCATTGAATTTAGCAATATAAAATCTAGGACACTCAGTAAAGAGTGGAATGTTAATAAACATCGATTTATAACAATGGTGATTAATTGATTTACGTGTATTTAACAGCAATTAAATAGTAATTTATAGAAATAGCATAATTATGAGGGTGTATGAAAAACATACTCAATTTTATTAATGTATTATTAGAGTGGTAAGCGTGAAATTACAAGTTAGAAATTTATCAAAAAAGTTTAAAGCAACAAGTTCTAAAAACGCTGAATACGTTACCGCAATTGACAATATCAACCTTACTATTAATGATGGCGAATTTGTAAGTATTGTTGGCCCCTCGGGATGTGGAAAATCTACTCTGCTAAACATTCTAGCTGGGCTTGACAAACCTACCGAGGGTGAAATCATTCTTAACGGTCATCAAATAGACGGAACAGGTCCAGATAGAATTATTGTATTCCAAGAAAATGCCTTGTTTCCATGGCTCAAGGTAATCGAAAATGTTGAATTTGGACTGAAAATAGCTGGTTTGCAGAAAGAGAAGAGGCGTCAAATTGCTCTTGCCCATCTAGAAACAATGCAATTGACAAGATTTGCTGATTCTTATGTGTATCAATTATCTGGAGGGATGAAACAAAGGGTGGCTCTGGCCCGTGCGCTTGTTATGGATCCCGAAATATTGCTAATGGATGAACCTTTTGCCTCATTGGATTCCCAAACTAGAGACTTACTTTCAGTTGAATTACAGCTGATTTGGTCAAAAACTAGAAAAAATATTATTTTTGTAACCCATAATATAATGGAATCTGTGTGTCTGGGAGACAGAGTTTTTGTATTCACGAATAGACCTGGAAAAATCAAAAGAGAGATAATAATTGAACACAGAAGACCAAGATTAACCGAAGATGATGAACTCAAACCTTTCTATAGAGAAGTCTTGGGGGAATTGAAAAGTGAAATTAGTGCTGCACGCAAACAAAAAATTGACTAGATTGTACTTAGTTTCTTTACAAAGTTTAGACCATCATCAAAACTATTGGGTGAGCACAATAGGACTTTTTTCGTCAAATTACCTGCTTCGTGAATGAAATTTTCTGGCTTGTCTTTATATGAAGACCAATCCAAACCTATATTTTGAGCGGAAATTTCGTTTCTCTTTGAAGGACACATTATACATGGAATAACATCAATTCTATAGGGTGCAGACAGTTTAACAATATCCTTCAGGCTTTCTATAGAGCTGATAGATTGCGTGACAAATGCTCGCGGTCTTGCTTTGAGTTTGTTTTCTATTTTTACTCCATCATCAATTTTGCTTGGAAACGATAGATCTAATTTTATGTAATTGTCAAAATTATACTCCGACAGTATTTTGACGGCAGTCGTGGGTAGTACATTGAAAAATTTACTGCCAATAATCGGATCGTCTCCACGAAGAATCAAGATACTATACACTTCGGACAATATTGCCTCAGCAACGAATTGAAAGATAGATATTAGATTCCTGTCGTAAAGTCTACAAGTACAGCTTATAGGTTTTGATATGCCCATCTTTTTTAATAGTGAAACCAGCATCAAATTTGAAACTCGAGGAGCCCCAAGAACATTGTCAGTTAGGTGTATGCCATCAACATAGTCAGATATCTTATTTACCCTTGTCAAAAAGATATCGATATTTTTTTTTACTACGTCATTCTCAAATTGGTTGTTGTGAAGAACCTTGGGCGGGTTCATCTCATAGATAACTTTGATTCTCATCAATAACTCACAGTATGCTTTATTTAAATACCAATTAAAAAGATTCGATAATTAACTCAATGATTTAGGGACTTGATTCCTTAAAAATATTATTCTTGCTCTTGTTCTCTTCGTGGTCCCTATGCATGTCCTCGGCGCACCTGACGCAGCGCCACATCTCCCTATTCTTTTTGGGATAAAAGTCACCTGTTCTTGAATTTACAACTTTCATCAACCAGTTTTCATAAACTATCTGCGCAACTGGCTTGAAGCGTGGCCACCCGTCTTCTGATATCTTCTTAGTTGCAAAGTCGTAGACAACTGCTTTCTTAAAACATTCTTCTTCCAGCTTCCATTTAGGGATAAAGTCGTGCAGCTTCAGAATAGCCTTTATCTTCTGTTCTTCCTGCTCCTGCTTTGTTTGTGTCGGTTCATTATTTTCTTTCAACTTTTTAGTCATAATATATGAGTTTACTAAATGACAGAAGCTGTAAAAGCTTTGCTATTGGTTTACTTGCTAAACTATTCGTGGTTTACTTATTACGTATTTGTCAAGGCATGACTGGCAGTATTTTTCTACGAGCTGGCAACCCTTGGCTATTCCTAATTAAATAATCCTGTCGTTTTTCATGGTCAACGCGATAGCGATTATAAGGCTTGTAGACCTTATCATTATCATTTTTTATTATTATTTCATGATGCATTCTTTGTAAATCAACAATCTCGTTAATGCGTTCTTTGAACTCGTGTATGTATTCGTATTCGCCTTCCCTCAGCTCTTTATACCAGTGAAAGGAGTCGCGCTTGAGCCGCTGCCTGATGTAGTATAAACTCCTGGCAGAAAGCGTCTTGCCTGTTTTGTTAAAAACGTGTTGTCGTATTAACTCAGTTGGTATCCTCTTGATTGATAGATTAGCGACGATGCTCTGAATCTGGTCTCTTTTGGCTGCCGTGAATTTAGGCACTCTCCTAACTGCAGGTTTTGAGAAAATAAACTTGTCTTGTCTTGTCTTGTCTCGACTTAAGGACTAATGTCGTATCCCTGAGTAATGCGGTATCCTGGAGATCTCTCTAGTTTGCGACGCCACTTTTTCAAATAGGGCCCCGGGTAACTGTGCTCTGTAGTCTTGGGATATCTCTTTTTCATTTCTTACTTATCCTTGCTCTTCATCCTCTTCTTTGCAGTAGAAGAACCGAACATTATAAGATCAATATCCAGGTCCAGTGCTTTAGCGGCATCAACAAAGTGTTGTAACATCTGTATGATAGCTCTTCTGTCAGGAGAGCTTAAAAAGTTTAGGAGGTATAAATTGC
>DATBHO010000020.1:0-5014 GCA_036557405.1 Nitrososphaeraceae archaeon | reverse complement strand
AAGAGCTTTATTTTTTCCCTATCAGAATAGGTATAAAGTACTTTACCAAAGACACTATCAAAATCACGTCGTAGAACATTATTTATGGCGTATCCAAGATAGAGTCTAATTGAGCCATCGCCTCCCTCTAAGGATTGTAATCCATTCTTCATATCTCCTGCGGTGAGCTTTCCCATCTGATCAATTATTCCTACAAATCGTATTTTTTCGTTAACTTTGAAAATGCCGTTACATAATGCATTCAATTCAGATTGCATACTCTATTGCACTATTAGATATAATATCACCCCAGATAAACTATTTAATTGACATTATAATTGGATGTCAAACCCTATTTCATGATTTTCAAGGCGCGTCTACTTATAAGTAATTTGGATTTACTCAACAAGTTTCTCAAATATTATTCTAGAATTGAAAAAAAATCACTTCGATTTTGTCCATTAATAAGGCCAAGTTCATGATAAAGAAGATTTAGACAATCCCAGCCAGTAATAAGGGCTTTTGTTATCGTACGAACGTAGGATTCTTACCCACTTGTTTAAGGCCCCATAATAATTTACTAGACTCTTTGAGGCCAACTTTAATGGCCGCACACTAAACAAAAATATTTCAGCTTATGTCTTGGTTCTTGACATTTGTGTAATTACGTAACCTTTAGTCGTTAAAATACCGAGATTGCTAACTTTAAATGTGATTTACCTCGAAACCCCAAATTTCTTGTTCAAATTATAAAAATAGTCTTACATAGAGAGAAAGATTTATTAATCGCAAATTTCGACAAGTTTTGTGTTTAGGTATATTAGTTCTGTTTTACTTGCGACACTAGTTTTAACAGTATTCTTAACAACACACTACTCATTTGCAGGAAATGTCAAATGTGAGGATGGATATGCGGATATGAAGTGGGATGCGAAAAACCACGAAGTTAATCATCCGTCATCGAAAGAATTCGATATGCTAGCCTACAAGGGTTCTTTATGTGAGCTCGCAAAGTGCGTCGACGTAGAGGAATGTACAAACCACGATGCAGTTGACTGGCAAAAGTTCAAGAACTCACCCGCATTTTTTCTGAGTGAAAATGACGAAAAGGAATGTCTGACCGACGCGCATAAACAAGGTACCGGACAGGACGGTTTAGTGGGCTACGAAGTCCTTAATTGCGTAAATGGTGAATATAAGTAAATCATTTCCCAACTAGTATACAATGATAAAGGCCAGATTTTTCAAAACTTAGGCTCGGTTTTGTAAAGAGATAGGACTGAATCTTGTACTTTTCTCATCGCAATGTTTAATTTTTGTAATTCACCCTCATTTTTGGTTCACTTCTATCAATATTTTTTATTAATTCTATAACTTAACACTTCATAACTTTAATTTTAGAGTGCATTTTACCATGGGTCACGTATTCTCCGACTTTTCCCTTTGTCCTAGGCGACACATTCACTATATTGTGGGATGATGGTACAAATATTCATAGTGACCTATTTCTTATCTATCAATATTGAATGAGTTCATCCCAGGATTTGGTTTTAAAAGTACAATCCAAAGATAACGCTATCTTGATTCTAGGATGACAATGTCATATGACTTAACCGCTAGTTTCATCGCTACACGGATTATCTATTGTTTGTCAGTTGGTTCTCCTACCGTGATGCTAATTATAAGAAATCTTCTTATTCTGCAGCTGTGAGTTGGCCAGAACTGTAGTCAATAAATTTTAATAGCTTTCTATTTTTAAGTATTCTAAATTTAGAGATACATATTATTTGATTATAATTCTCTTTTCTGACAAGAAGATCGTTTACTGCTTTTTTAGTAATTAGAATGTAATTTTTGTGACTGTTACCAATAATTTGATGTTCTGTTTCGTAAGGCAGAAATTATTTTTTCGGTGTTTTTTCTACGCGTCCTTGCCTCATACAGGTCAGAAATATTTCTAAAAACGATTAACTTGTCAGTATGGCAATAGTTTGAATAATCTTGATTATTTGTTACGGTGTCCAAACGTTGATGAATTGCGAGAAGTTGGTCAGAATTCATTGAAGAATACACATTTCATCATATTTCATGATTCTTGATTCTATCAGTACAGTCAAAGTTCCTTGAAAAAGCGTAGTAAATTCTACATTAATTTTTAACTTATTTCGATAGTTTGTAGCAGGTAATTAATAATTTGCTTATGTTTTTTTGTACAAATTTCAAAAATTTCAATTGCTGAGTGCATAAATATTTTTAAATAAGCTCTGAGAACGCATTGATATGGCTGATAGCATGTTGATGTATGCAATAACTGCCGGAGTTTTTGTAATATTTGCAATTATCTTGGGCTCATCAAGAGCTAAAAGATACCGACAACGCTCTGCGCCTGTTCCGTCTTCAGAAAGTAAAAAAGTAAGGTATTCTTCTGACGGGAAACCATTGTCAGATTAACTTTTTTTTTAAATTTTGTATTTTTATTGATATGTCACAGTAGATTGTTAACGTACAACTTATATTTTGGTCGTGGGCGATTTTTTTATGGCTAAAGGTTCAAGAAGAGGCGGGAGAGTTAGAGACAAATGGAGAGACAAACAATGGCTTATTCTTGACTCGCCGAATTCTTTTGGAGATTTTGGAGGACGTCATATAAACTATCTTCCAATAACAGACACTAATAGCGCAATAGGTCGAGTGGTAGAGAATACATTATTTGATATAAAGAAGCTGGATCCAGTAGATCACAAGACCAAAGTATTTGTAGAAATTGAAAAGGTAAATGATGGTGTTGCAAGTACAATATTTAAGGGACATGAATACGGAAAGGAGTTTCTAAGAAGCCTGGTAAGAAGAGGCAGTTCTATGATTACTCACATTCATAATTATACTACAAATGACGGTTATGAATTTAGAGTTGAAATAATTGCGTTCAGTCAGCGAAGGATAAATACTTCAAAGAAACATGAATTAAGAAAAGTAATACACCAGTTATTATCTGAAAAAATACCACAATGGGATCTCAATACATTCATTAAACAAGTTACTGACGACAATAGTGAATTTAATAGAGAAATTTTGGAAAAGGGAAAAAGGATTTCAACATTACGACACATAGGTATTAAAAAAACTAAGCTTGTATCTTCACGTAAATCGTCTATTGAAAAAGTTGTAACTAATAATCAGGATAAAGACAGTGAAGAACCAGCTCATGGTAACTAAAAAGTGGCATAGAACTGTTTAAGTTGAGTTTAATTCTGATAAGTTTTAATCAAGTTAAGCAGGGTTGATACTTACTGCAAGTATACATGTTGTAGCACATGCAACTGAGGACATTCCAAAATTATTCCGTAGGATGAATGCATTATTTTCTATTCCAATGGATAAATTTGTGATTTCACAAACTAGAGGACATTGGGGGAATGAAATAACTCTAATAAGAGCAGATTGTGATCCAAGGGAATCTCGCGCATTATTAGAGACAATAATTTTGAAGTTGAATCAAGGTGAAAAAATTAGTCTTTTACACACCATATCCACGTCTTTTGATGAAAAAGACAATTTTTACATCAGGTTGAACAAACAATCTATGTGTAGGGGAATAATATCACTTTCAGAACATGATTCTATCAGAGTCAGATTCAAGCCAACAAAGGAATTTGACAAAAATAATAAATTTAGGGATCATGTGATTGATCTATTTACAAAAAAATAGATCTCGGAATACATATCTCAGACATTTACAAGGTTTTGATCATGTCTAAGATATTAGATCTGGATATCATAGGAATTGATTCTAATTATTCGACCTATATGAAACCGGCAGAAAATATCATATTAAGAATGGATAAGAAAAATCCAATTTCATATTATTACCCTTATTTGGTTGTTTCAGATAACCCAAAAACGTTGGATAGCAAAACTGATTTGTTTCGCATAGATCCTTTTCAAAGGAAGGATGCGATAAAACGAAAAATAAAAAGAGGACTTGGCGTAGAAGTTTCAATTGCCCTTTCAAAAAAACTTGATGCATCTGTGGCTGGCAAATGGCTAAAGGAGGTAAAATCGATTTATGAATTCTGTAAGTCTAATAATTGCCAATTCGTATTGTCTAGTGGTGCTACAGCTCTCAACGAGCTAGTCTCAGCTAGATCATTTGAATCACTGTTAAAACTAATGGGTATTTCACCTATAAATTACTGGAGCGAAATTTCTGAATGGCTATACACTAAAAATAAAGCAAGATGGGTCCATGCTAAATCATAGAGAAAAAAGAAGGTATCTGGCAATAATGTATGGCGATAATACTGTATTACGTCCTTTCCAATTACATGAAAAAATTGCTGAACGCTTTAAGGAGCTTTTCGGAGTGATCAATTGCGAATTAGCAATGTTAAGATTATATGATTCTGAATTTGGAAACATATTGTTTATTGGATGTAAACTCAAATACCTTGACTTTCTTTTAGTTTCGTTGAGTATGACTCAGCCTTCTTTCACTGTAATTAGTTTATCAGGTACAATTAAGAGGTTGAGAAAGAACGTTTCTAGCTTAGATGTTAGAAACATTAAAAGCATTGCAGAGTAAATATATCAAGGGGATGAGGTAAATTCTTGTTGCTGCTCAAATCTGAGGAAAAATCTATGAGGATCTCGCGACGAACTGACCCATTTAGTGATTTTAGAATAATTAGGTGTTGCAGCATCACATGAGGATACAATCATCGCTAGGTAATCTGAATAATGAAATTATATTAGTTCTTTATTTATTCTCCAAAAATTACTCCGGAAATCAGAATTGAATCGACGGGATTTAGTTGTCAACGATTGGATAACTGAAAAAATTGAGCCTTGAACATAACGAGTATGCAAATTTCTTATTCGTCTTTATGAATGCTACTGAAATTCTTGATGGCATCCAACGTATTCAGGTTGCTCCATTTGACATTTGTAAACATAAGTCACAAATTAGGTGACCGATTTCATGACTATATCAAAGGACAAGTCCATAAGAGTTTTATACCATGCTCCGTAATTTGTG
>DATBHO010000019.1:0-13023 GCA_036557405.1 Nitrososphaeraceae archaeon | reverse complement strand
CTGGTGCCCTTCGGATTTGGAACCATTGGGGTCAACAAATCCTACGTAAACGGAAGGACTTCCGTCGTGGACCATTTCAATCTTTGAAAGAATAAATTCCTTTTTCATTTATAAACAAGAATTAATACGGCTGTTTTATATCTTTTAAAATAGGACTAGTTCATTTAAGCAGTCATTAGATTTTGTCCGGAAGAAACGATAACTTAATTACTGCATTAGCTATTTTCCAGCTTCGCTTATAGAGAAATAATCATTTTTATTTATTACTAACCACAAGATTCGGAATTACTTATTTTATCTGTTATCTATCGAAACATAGGCATGTCCAAGCTTGTCCGACAATTAAAAGGGGTTTCTAGTCAACATCATCATCATTCATGTGTTCGTGATTAGCCCTTTACATAAAATATTATTATTCTAATGTCTATAATCTTAATCAAACATGTTTTCTGATGAGAATCTTGGTAAGGCCATCGATTTTGTAAACCCTAAGGTCAACAGCTGGGCAAAGGACTTGTTTGGAAGCTTTGAGCAATTGAATTTGACTAGACCCCAGAAGGAACTAATTCAGGTTTTGACAGCTGAAACTCTCCTGTACAATAGCCTTATGTCAAATGAAGAAATCATCGCAATCTTGTCTGACATAATACGAAATATAGCAACCCGCCACGCATATGGAATGTTCCTTGACTGGGGTAAGAGAGCCTCATTATTCAAGGTATCTGATACAGAAAAATGAATCAGTAATAATGCCTTAGGATACTTATTATTGGTAACTATAGATTTAGTGCTAATATCATGAGCCATATTAGAATACACCGAAGTGCAAACAAACAAAGGACTAAAAGAAAAGATAGACCGCCTTTTTGGAAAGCATCTCGCTGGCGAGTAAAACGGTTTTTATTATTGGCCAGCTTTTTTGTAATTAGGCTATTCCTTTCTAATTAATATTCGCGAGTCTTTCACATCAAGAAGCATATCATCACCCACTTTTAATTTTAAATCATCTATTACTTGAGAGGGTATAGCAACCATAAAGCTGTTGCCAATTTTACGAAGTTTTAATCTAATCTCCATATCCTTTGAATATCCAATAGATATACTTTAATACTTCGATATCTGTAGGATATATTATGGATATCCTTCGTATACGGATGATTTGTCATTTCTTTAAAGAGGCTGCTGATGCATGGACGCCGACAACGTTGTGCCAATTACAACTACAATCGGTGGAGGATTCTTTGCGGGCCTAGTAACTGGTTGGGCTTTAAAAAAAGTAATTAAATTAGCAGCTGTGGTTGTTGGTCTCTTTTTAGGAGCTTTAATTTACCTTCAATCTCAAAATATTCTCAACATCAATTGGAATAATTTACAATCTTTATTGGCAATCACCTTATCTACAATGGGTAATTCAATAACCAACACAGGAGAGATTTCAAATATAATGGGTAATGTAGGAATACCATTAATAGGCAGCCTTTCAGCGGGATTTGTAATTGGCTTTTCGAAAGGATGACAGGTAATAGTGTATGGTTAATACAATAACGCAAAGACTCACATCAATGTGGCAATCGTTCTTTGATGAAAGACATAGCTTTAATGACATAATTGGCCACGAGGATATTAAGAAAATCTTCCCTAAAGCGATACCCTCTAAAAGACCGCTTCATATATTATTAGTTGGCAGTCCAGGCTCTGCTAAAACTATGTTCTTAACAGAGATTATGCAAACGGTAAAGCAATCTTATTTCACAGTCGGCAGTAATACTACAAAGTCAGGTTTGATAAATCAATTGTTTGAAAGAAGACCTAAGTTTCTATTAATTGATGAATTAGAAAAAATGAATTCGACAGACCAGACATCATTGTTACATTTGATGGAAACAGGAATAATTTCCGAAACTAAAATGAACAAGACAAGGCAAATGGAGCTAACTTCCTGGGTCTTTGCAACTGCTAATTCCCATTATAAAATAATTGAACCTCTTTTATCAAGGTTCGCTATACTGCAACTGCCAGAATACACTTTTGAAGAATTCTCAGAAATTGCGGTTAAGAGACTCGCAAAAGAGGACGTTGACAACTCCATCGCTAAAGTGATTGCTGAGAAAGTTTGGAATGAACTTGGTTCTAGAGACATTAGAGATGTCGTAAGGGTAGCGCGCCTGGGCCGCAATCTCCAAGAAATTCCTTTTGTTATTAAAATGCTCGGAGGAGGAAATAACCTGGGTAGGAAAACGCTGCATTAGATTTTTACGTGCAAGGTAAATGCCCGCTTTTTAGATAGACGTTGCGTTCTTTTTTGTAGAAGTAGTGCTTGGTAGAAGTAGTGCTTGGTAGAAGTAGTTCTTCTTACGCTCGGGGTAGACGTTGGGCTGTTTTTGTCTAAAGCTTGCGGACTTTGAATAAAAGTTCAAGATACTTTTCTCTTTCTTGTTGTAAGACTACCATCGATACTTTTTTCTTGTTGTATGTCTACTAAAGATGCTTTGTCATGTTGTTAGTCTACTGTAGTTGTAATACTACTTCTTTACATTAATCTCATTTTGTTCAGCAATAATATAATCACATATTACTTTCACATTTTGAGGGTTTTTCAGAGCCAATTTTTTTAGAGAATTTGCAATGTACCGTTTTTGATATTTTGTTATTGAGTCAATTTTTGATTGCGTATCACCGAGTTGTGTGAATTCAATTTTCAGTTCATTTTTGTCAGTCATGGTCCATCCCTTTAACCTGTTTGATAAAATTGTGCTCACGGTGTCTATAAGTATTGTACCAGAACACGCGAATATGGCGCGGGGAGTGGGATTCGAACCCACGAGTTCTTGCGAACATGGGATTAGCAATCCCACGCCCTACCAGGCTAGGCGACCCCCGCCTAATTGATGATTTAGATTTTTTGCTAGTATATTAATTATGTAGACCTTTCCATATATTCTATAGATTTCAAGAACAGATCACAAATTTTTCATTCTTCTGCTAAAAGGATTATAAAATAGTCATCATTTGTTATTATAGTATCTTTGAATCTGAGGGAATCCAATGAAATTTTTAGGCGTGCTATAATAAAGGTATATTTCGAGGTAGAATTGCTAAAAATAGATTTTCATAAATCTAATGTTAGGCACCCTCTGATAAAAGACGAAGGTTTCACTGTAGAAGATAAACTGCACCTATATTTTGATATTATAACAGGTAATGATTACCCTGACGGAGATGAGTGGTTTGGTGTTGAATTTCTTTTCCCTCATAATATTAAACTACCAGATAATTTAATTGGTCCTGATTATTTTACGACGATTTATGTAGCAGATGCCAAACATTTTTGGAGGCACAAGGAGTTGGTACGATTCAAATACGGAAAAACAAAGAAGCTTGTAGAATCATTGGAATTTATTAATAAGAAATACAGGCAATTAAGCAAGAGCTTGCATGATTCATCAGTTATAGATGAAGTTACTAAATGATTTAGTCAACTATATTGAAGTATAATTGAAATTGAATTTGTGAAAAAACGAGCAAAAATACCTATGACATTTGATTGGAAATCCGAATCCTTACTATCCCATTAAGATATTTTATTTGATCTATTTTTATATTTTGATCTTGGATATCAGGTATTCTAACGTTTATATCATATTTTCTAGGACCACTAGTAAATATCCTTACGCTCTGAGTACTCGGCTCGTAATTCGCTTGTATTTCTGATTGATCTTCTAGCCCAGGCATTTCTGCAATAATTTCATAAAAATTAGAGCCCTTTATAACTTCTGGTTGCGTATGGATAGACATATCCTGCATATTAGTCACATTGTTACTGCCCCTTCTGGGATATTGCATCTGGGGTGTTATCATTCCATATTTAGGTATTAGATTCTTAAATATATATGCGGTTAACATTCCTGCAAGAAAACCACCAATATGTGCAACATAAGCCACTCCACCAGCTTGGTCTATGAAGCCCAATATGACTTGCATAATAAACCAGAATGGTATGTACGCTATAGCAGGTATTCTTACTGTCGTAATAAAAAATGCAGCAACAACTGTAAATATTTTAGCCTTGGGAAACAGTACTAGATATGCGCCCAACACGCCCGAAATTGCCCCCGATGCACCAATTGCAGGAATTTCTCCACCGCCTGCAGATACCGCAACGATGCTATGCGCCAGTGCTGCAGCAATTCCCCATCCTATGTATATGAGAAGATACTTTATACGACCAAACTTGTCTTCTATATTATCACCAAATATAAAGAGAAATAACATATTGCCGATAAGATGAGCTAATCCCCCATGAAGGAACATTGAAGTGATTATCGAAGGTATGTCTCCTTCAAGAACTTTGGATGGGATAGCACCATAATTTTCTAGCATTGCATTTGTTGCTGCTAAATTATGAAAATAGCCTGTAACAATTACTTCTACTACAAAGATTATTGCATTTATGGCGATCAGCAAATAAGTTACGTATGGTCTGCCGTGTATTCTCTGAGCGTCATCATATAATGGAAACATGCTTATGCTGTTAAGATGTTATCAAGATGGATCTCATGTACCAAAAAGGTTAAACTTTGGCATGTCACCACCCTTTTCGCTGTGGGCTTTTCTGATATGTCTTTTTAACCGTTCTTTCTCCTCAAATTTCATATCACAATATTTGCAAGACAGAAGTTTAGGTCCATCGTCAGTCTTGTCATGCTTAAACCATTTCATAAATTATTTAGAGGAATATCCGCTTCATTAAAGTTATGCTAAATGCTGAAAAGTTTGATTATTTGAGATATTTGAAGTTCCGTTTTCTAGAATTTAATATAGGATCGAAGATAGTTCATCAGTTGATTAAGTAGGATAGGTTTTTAACACCCTTTAAAAAATTTAAATTTACATATTTAATGTCAGAAGCAAAAGAAGTCATAGAGTACAAATGGGGTGTAGCCCATATATTTAGCAGTTATAATAATACCCTTGTTCATATTACAGATATTAGCGGCGCTGAAACAATTGCCTTTAGCTCAGGCGGAAGGCATGTTACAGCTGACAGATATGAGTCATCTCCATATGCAGCAATGAAATCTGCAGTTGCGGCAGCCGATATTGCAAAAACGAAAGGTATCAATGCTCTTCATATCAGAGTGAGAGCCGTTGGAGGTGTGGGGCCTCGTATTCCCGGACCTGGTGCTCAAGCTGCAATAAGAGCTCTTGCTAGAGCTGGTTTTAGAATAGGCAGGATTGATGATGTAACTCCAATACCTCATGATACAACCAGAAAACCTGGTGGCCGAAGAGGGAGAAGAGTATAAACCCTATATAAAAAGACTATATTAAAGAACAAAGATTATTTTGCAAAATGCACAAATCCTTCATTTCTGACAAGCTTTTGGGTACCTCTTTCCTCGTAGATAACATTTCCGCTACCATCTAATACCTCGCCAATCTGATATATCTGGATATTGTGTTTTTTCGCATCTCTAACCATCTTCTTAAAATTTGATCTGGAAACTGTCGCAATTGTCTCGTATTCTTCTCCACCAAAAAATATCAAATTCTCGATACTGATAGAATTCAAATCAGAAAAATCACGTATTCCTTTTGGTGTTGGTATTTTATTAAGGAGGAAGTCAACTTTATTACTTTTTTGTGCAAGCTCGTACAATGAAGAAGATAGTCCATCGCTAGAATCTATGGAGGAGGAAAAATACTTTGCAAGGCAGAACCCAAATTCTACTTGCGGTTTTGGAAATGTTACTGACGATAAGGATTTTAATTTGAATTTCTTCTCAGCATTAAAATTGGATAGAATAATTTTTAATCCTGATGAAGTATATCCAAATTTTCCAGATGTTACTATTATATCTCCAGCCTTTGCGCCCTTTCTCCTTGGAATTTTGTTATCCTGTAAGGTCGTAAATCCCACCATGTTACAATCAATTATCAACTCTTTAGATTCATTTGTATCTCCTCCCAGAATGCGAATGTTAAACTCCTTTGATGCCTTTGAAAATCCAGCTGCTAAAGAGACTATATTTTTTCTTGAATAGTTTCTTGGTATTCCAATAGAAATAAGACACGCATACGGCCTTATGCCTTTTGCAGCAAAGTCACTCACACATGCCAATATAGCCTTCCTTGCTATTTGCCAGGGTTTCATAATCTTTGGTGCATCTGTACTTTCAACTAACATATCACTCTTTAACACAATGATGAGACTGGATGTGTTGTTCATTCTCTTTAGAATACCATATCTGAGCGGCAAAATTACTACATCATCATTTTTTACCTTGTCTAGTAAAGGGTCGTTAATATTAGAAGTAAAGATATCTATAATTTCTCTTTCATTTAATCTCTTCATAAATAGATTGAACCTTTTCCTTGGCGTCGTTAAAAATGGATAGGACTTTAGCTGGAGTCGATTCAACTGAAATTCTAATTGCATGTTCTGTATTAGAGGATCTAATCAGGACCCAAGATTTATCATCGATTAATATTTTAGTGCCATCCATTTTTATTATCTGATAAGATTTTTCCTTGAATTTTTCTTCAAATTTTTCAATGACCGTTTGTTGAAAATTTGATTCTATGGGTACTTTTGATCTAATAGTTGAGTAATTTGAAGCAATTTCTATACAATCATCATAGAGATCTTCATTTAATGACGAAATGATTGAACTAGCCAATATGCCATCTCTACACATATTAAATTTCGGCAAAATAAATCCAGCACTACTTCCTTCACCACCCGCATCTGCATTCATCTCTATTAACTGTTTCACAACATTTGCTTCTCCAACTTTTGAATGGTTCAACGTTCCACCATGTTCGGAAATCATATGTGCAATTGCATTACTTGTGTCTATGCTCACTACAAATCTTTTGGCACCGTGATGTAAAGTACTAGCAATACATAATAGAAGTGTAAGATCTGTTGAAAGTTTATTCCCTTTTTTATCAACAACTACAAGCCTGTCTGCATCCATGTCAAATGCAAACCCTAAATCTAGCTTTTTGGATAAAACAAGTTGGCTCAATTCAAAAAGATCATCAGTAGTTGGATCTGGAGATCTTGACGAAATGCCGGCAATATCATTTACTGTGAAGTATTTCTGATTCAGTGAATTGTAAAGTTGTGGAATAAATGAAGATATAGCTCCACCGCCGGGATCTATACCAATTGTATTTGTATTTTTTCTATCAGCATCAAGATAGTCATTATTTCTCATTAGTTCAAGCATGTCGAATATGTATTTTGAATTGAGATGATACGACCTTCCAATTCCAATGCGAGAAAAAGTATCTTGTTGTTGAATTGACTCAAGTTCATCTTCAAATATTCCTCTTCCATTGATTACAAATTTTAAGCCGTTCCATTCCAAAGGATTATGTGAAGCTGTTACTATTAGAGCGTTACCATATTTAGTTGATTCACGAAATGCAAAAGGCGTTGGGGCAATGCCTAAATCAATTACATCTATCCCTTGTTCCATAATAGCTGCTGATGCTGTGCGATGAATTATATCACTAGAAGGTCTGGTATCTCTTGCAATCAAACATTTCTTGTCAGTAATAGCTGAATTATTAATAATAAAGCAAGCGAACGATCTGGAAAAATTCATGATCGTATGTAAATTAAGGTCTTGGCCATAAATTCCTCTTATACCAGAGATTGAAATTTTCACTTTAGAAAAACTTGGATTTTCAACTATTTAATGTTGTTTTATATCCAAATTGGAAATAAATTTGATAGTCACCCGTAGTAAACAATATCACAGAATTAGAAAATAGTTAAATTGGTTGTATTATTGCAAATGTATTCATGATACAGGCCTCTATAGCTCAGTTGGTAGAGCGAAGGTTTCGTAAACCTTAGGTCGTGGGTTCAAGTCCCACTAGAGGCTCTCAATATAGATCAATATTTTTAAAACTTTGGTACAATATTCTTTCTAGATGTAATTTGAGGATAGTAGTCGATAAAAGAGAAAAAAACAGTGGTATTCCAGAATTGCTCAAACAGTCAGGAGTATTTGTAGATTTTGCTACTTTGAAGGTTGGTGACTACATTGTTTTTAATAATGTGGCTATTGAAAGAAAAACTGTATCCGATCTGTTAAGTTCCTTCTATGATGGAAGGTTATTCATTCAGTGCTCGCAACTTGTAAAGCATTTTTCATCACCTTTATTGATAGTTGAAGGTAACATAATGGAGGATCTGAAAACTGAATCTTCAAAATCTTTTCGTAGCTACGACCAAAAAATTCAGCTAGTTTATGATTCACTAATCACAGTAGTTTTGGATTTTAAAATACCTCTGGTTCATACACCAAATATAGAACACACTACGAACTTTCTGATTGCTGTTGCTAATAAATTATCTAGGAAAAATTCCTATGGACCACTCTTGCGAAAAATTAGAAAACAAACATCAGAACAAATACAGCAACTTTCTGTTCTTTCTTCATTGCCTGGAGTCGGCGGTATGTTATCCGTAAAAATGTTAAAGGAATTCAAGACTCCAAAAAGAGCATTAAATGCGTCAGCTGCTGAATTGGCTAAAATTCCAGGATTTGGTACAGCACGTGCCCAAAGAATACGAAAAATATTAGATAAAGCATACGAAGCTGTTGATGAAGAATCTCAGAAAACATTATTAGAACATCTCAAGTAGTTTTCAGACTGCCCGTTCTCCTTAGTTCACTCAGTATCCGCATTAGGGTATCATAGTCAATGTTCAAGTTATTCAAAATAGTTGAATGATCTATTTTTTCATTTTTATTTTTCTGAATGAACCTTTTAACCTCAGCTTTGATTTTTTGATACTTCCTGTCTTGTGTATTAATCAATTTATCATGTATTGGTAAAGACTGTTTGAACCAATAGCTCAAAAATTATCTAAAGATGCATTAATTCAACAATGAGGAGTTCGGTTGATTTGATGAGGAAGTAAATTTGGTATACTAGTAAACCGCCTGTACTGCGTCTTTTACTTCCTTGCTCAACTCTCTGTATCCATCTTTATCTATAATGACAGCATTTATGTTATCACCAGTTCCAGAATTCCTTCTTATAGCAGCTGCAATAGCGTGTATTGCTATCTTATATGCATCATTTACACTGAGATCTTTTTTATATTCTGATTCTAGGTAACCGTATGCTACTGGTGAACCACTACCAGTAGAAATAAACTTCTCAGTTGTCATCGATCCAAACAAATCAATATTGTATATTTGTGAGCCATCACCATTCTTATCAAATCCTGCCATAATGATCTGTACATAATAAGGATAGTATCTTTGATTGAACAATACATTGGAACATAGTCTTGCGGCTGATTTTACAGGAATCAATCTGTCTTTATTTGACAGCCTATACAAATTTGCGTTATAGCGTAAAAGATCAACCAAGTTTTGGGCATCAGCTACGCCTCCAGCAATTGTCATTCCCAAATGTTCATCTACTTTTTGAATCTTCATGACATTTCTATCTACAATAAAGTAACCGGCGCTAGCTCTCGTATCTGCCGCCAAAACAACTCCATCTTTACATGTTAATGCACATGTAGTCGTCCCTTTCTTTATATGGTTCATAACGTACTCTTCGTAGTTCTTTTCAAAGTTCTTATTGTCATTCGGAAACATTGAAATTAATTTCTATGAATACTAAATTTAAGCATTGTCACAGAATTTGCGATATTTCAATGTATGGCTGAGTGCCAAAGTAATATGATTATATTTCGATTTAACTAACAATTGATAATAATGCAAAAAACCCTCTTTGACAAGATCTGGGATAGTCATGTAGTTATAGACAATAATCATAATGAATATGCTGGTGACCCTAGCGGCCCGTCTTTGATATATATTGATAGGCATTTGATACATGAAGTTACGTCTCCCCAAGCATTTGCCAGTTTAAAGCAGGTTGGTAGAAAAGTTAGGCGCCCTAATTTAACTATAGCAACTACAGACCATAATGTTTCGACTGAAAATAGATCCCTGCCTATCGTTGATGAGGTATCGAAGACTCAGCTTGAAACACTAAGTAGAAACTGCAAAGAATTTGGCATAACTCTCTATGACATGACAAGCCCGGATCAGGGAATAGTCCATGTCATTGGACCAGAGCTTGGATTTACAGTGCCTGGCACCACTATAGTTTGTGGTGACAGTCACACTTCTACGCATGGTGCATTTGGTGCCCTTGCTTTTGGAATAGGAACAAGTGAAGTTGAACATGTTCTAGCTACTCAGTGTTTGTGGATGTATAAACCAAAATCATTCCTAATCAATATTGAAGGTAATCTGACAAAGAAACATGCTGTCACTTCTAAGGACATTATACTCAACATTATCCGTAAGATAGGAACTGATGGAGGAAGTGGAATGATTATCGAATACCGCGGAGAGGTGATTTCTGAGTTATCAATGGAACAACGAATGACCATATGTAACATGTCTATTGAAGGTGGAGCGAGAGCAGGTTTGATTGCCCCAGATGAAACAACTTTCGACTACTTGCGTGGAAGAAGATTTGCACCCAACGAATCAGAACTTGATAGACTGATAGAATATTGGAAAAGCAATTTGAAAAGTGATGAAAATGTGAAATTTGATAGAGTCGAAATCATTAATGTTGACAAGCTTGCTCCCCAGATAAGTTGGGGAACAAACCCATCCATGGTAGTCGATATAACCGACTCGGTCCCTTCACCTGAACAATTTGCAAAAAATGATGAAAATAAGAGGAAATTAGCTATCAGAGCTCTACAATACATGGATCTAGACCCAGGTACACCAATGACTGATGTTCATGTAGACAGAGTGTTTATAGGTTCATGTACAAATTCACGATTAGAAGATCTTACGGAGGCCTCACTTGTCATTAGGGGGAAGAAGGTATCGCCAAAAGTAAGGGCGATGGTAGTTCCAGGGTCTCAAAAAGTCAAACTACAAGCTGAGGAAATTGGTTTGGACAAAATTTTTAAAGACGCAGGTTTTGAATGGAGGGAATCAGGATGCAGTATGTGTCTTGGAATGAACCCAGATATACTATTACCAAGAGAGCGCTGCGCAAGCACATCGAATAGAAATTTTGAAGGTAGACAGGGTTCTGGCGGGAGAACTCACCTAGTAAGTCCAGTAATGGCTGCAGCATGTGCCATAGAAGGTCATTTTGTTGATGTAAGGAATTGGTTCTAGACCGGTGATATGAATGGAGCCCTTTCAAGACATTGAAAGCAGACTAATTCCGCTAGACATGACGAATGTTGATACAGATCAGATTATACCAAAACAATTTCTCAAACTGATTCAAAAAACTGGGTATGGCGGATTTCTTTTTTATGACTGGCGTTTCGATAATTCCGGAAATCCAAAGAAGGAATTTGTCCTCAATGAGCCAAAATATAACGAAAGACAAGTTTTGTTGACAAGAGATAACTTTGGTTGCGGAAGTTCTAGAGAACATGCAGTCTGGGCATTATACGACTATGGGATTCGGGTTGTGATTGCTTCCTCCTTTGCAGATATTTTTTACAACAATTGTTTTAAGAAAGGATTATTGCCAATATATCTTGGCCGAGATGAAACAGAATACCTATTTGATCTGGTAAAAAATGATGATGCAGTAGCAGATATTAGTCTAGCCAATCAAACTATTTCTATCTCTGAAAAAATAATTCATTTTGATATAGATTTGACCAGGAAAAAAATGCTTTTGGAAGGCATTGATGAAATTGGTTATACTCTGAGTTTTAACGATAAGATATTAAATTATGAGAGAGCTTCCAAAGTTGCGGATTACGACAAGCTTTTGGTTAAGAATGATTCTCCGTTTGGAGATTCATAATTGTAAAAAAATTTTAGACTTGCTAGACTAGCGACTGATTATTCACCTAAGTTTTCGTTCATATCCTCTGTACGTCATTGCTCAATTAGCGAGCACCACGTGTCGAAACGATAGCTGGTACTTTTAATAACTCGATCAAAATATCAATTGCAAAAATAAAATTAAAAAATGGAAGTGTGTGAATAATTCTTAGCCTTCTTCCCAACCCTTGTCGAATACACCGTTCTTGTGTAAAGCAACTGGTTGTCCTGCTGTATATTCCATTGGTCTCATCCAGAATATAGCATGAGTTGGACAAACGCCTACACATGCACCATCTGAAATGCATCTTTCAGGATAGAATACAAAAGCTTTACCTCTCTTCCATCCTTCAACTGGTTTTACCCTCAATACATCTGGACCAAGAGCAGTACAAATTTCGACACATAGAGCGCAGCCAATACATCTTTGTTCATCAACATCTGGAAGTATTGCAATAGGCAATCTACTAAATCACTAAAGGACCATATGTTTGAAACTATTTAAACGCTATGCTGTAGACAAAACACTGTTATAAAAGACTATGAACTGTTAAAAAAAGAAAATGGAGAAGGGTAACTATTTGTTCATTCTTAATACGTCGACTTGACCGCTATGAAGCCAGTCTTTCAATTCATCATGAGTAGGTTTTGCATCGTGTTTTCCTGCTAGATGAAGATGAAGTAAAACATAGTTAACTTGATTCAACAATGGTTTGTTTCCTTCATCACCTTTACGAGCTTTTTGCTTCAGTTCTTCGGGAACAGTTTTCCACCAATCTTCGTATGTACGTGCCATATTGAAAAGTCAGAGTAGAACTTTATAAGCGTTTTGGACAATTTCATAGTAACCATATGAAGCATAAAGGCGCATTACAGTTTAAGTTTCTTATTCGAATCAAAATAATAGGTTAAATTTGAGTTAGATTTGTAATCAATTAATGCATGCCATTTCAAATTAAAGATCTTCGCAAAGCGTATATAAAATTTCATGAATTCAGAAAAAATGACAATTATTCATTTCATGAACGTTTCATATTTCCATACATTTGCGGTACCTATTTTGGTTATCGAAAAGTTGATGTATTGCGTGTTGTTGCAATAGCAAAATCAATTTCTCCAAACCCGAAGTATTTGGATGTAGGATGTGGATATGGAGATT
>DATBHO010000018.1:0-7424 GCA_036557405.1 Nitrososphaeraceae archaeon | reverse complement strand
TCGTGGCTGCATCATAATCTCTCTTCCTCTTGACTAAGGTGGCTCTGAGTACCCTGCCACCATCTAAAGGAAAAGCAGGTATTAGATTGAAGGCACCTAACATGATATTTGCCAAGGCACCATAATAGAGAACTACGCCTATCGCCTGCAATGCAGTTGATGTGCCAATACCAATAATATTTTCAATAATAAAACTGAACAAGGAAAAGATACCGGCTAGACCGAAGCTTGTAAGAGGACCTACAACCGCTATCTTAAATTCCTTCTGAAATTCTTTTGGTTCTTCCTCAATATCAGAAACTCCCCCGAAAATGAAAAGTACAATCTGTCTCACTTTGATTCCGTATCTAATGGCCACAATTGAATGTGCAAGTTCATGAAGTATTACCGAACTGAACAAGACAGCAGCGCCTGTAACAGCGATATACAAGTTAACTGCAAAGTTTAATCCTGGAATTAGGGTAGGAATAAGATAGGATGACAGCGACCAGGTTACGAGCGCAAATATTATTATAAAAGTGTAGTGAATTTTAATCTTAATACCTCTAATCTTGGCGACGGTCATTGACATTTATTGTGCGCTTAGATGTTATGAATAAAGACTCTAATTTTAATGTGAAACTGAAGGTTTGAGTAATGGGATTATTCTATCATCCTATTCTGCATGAAGTTGTCCTATATAGAAAGCGTAAGCAATTAATTAGAATATTGACCACATAAGTTTGACCCCATTGTTTACAGTGTAAATCCACTTTAGCTTTTTGCAAGGCCCTTGCCAATTTAAAGAGGGAATGATCTATCCTTGACAAAAAAATCGGTTTTTTTTCCAGTCATAATTAAAGTGGAGCAAGAATCATAATTTTCCGGCAGCAAAACATCATTAGTTCAATGTACTGCAATGCATTCCAACAGCTTATTTTATATCAACATGTAATTAAATATGGCCATGGATAATCGTAAGCAAACAGAAGAACGATCACCTGAAGTTTCTATTCTCCCCTATGAAAGTTTAAATGATAGACAAAAAATAATAACGGGAGAAAATTTTCCTGAACATTATATCGTCATTTGCGATAGGTGTTGTTGGTGTTGCACTTGTTTTAATAGTCGCGGCCTTTTGAATAATTGTCCATTATGTTACAAGGACACGTCTAAAATTCCGCTCACAATTGAAGAGAATTGTAAAATTAAATGTGACGCAATACACGGATTGACTATGGAGTTTGGGCGCGAGTTACCATTGAGGTGATTGAATGTCAACTTGTGATTATTCAGCCAAGTTCAAGAGCAATTTACAAACATGAGATATATTTTGTTATTACAATACGTCTGTGAATTATGACTAAATAATTAGTCAGTTTTCTTTTTATCTTGGTTAAATCAACTATAAATTGAATTGGATAGTCTTTTGCTCCCAGAAAAGGATATCGCACTTTTTACCGACTTTTATGAGCTAAGCATGGCAGCCGCGTATTTTAACTCCAATCAGACGGATACGGTTGCTTTATTTGAAATGTTTGTCAGAAAACTCCCAAGGAATAGAAGCTATCTTGTTGCTGCTGGATTGGAACAAGTAATCTATTTTCTTATGAATTTCCGATTCAAACATGATCATATTGAATACCTTAAAAATCAAAGTATCTTCAGTAATATTAGCAATAGATTCTTTGAATATCTTTCAAAATTAAAGTTCACTGGAGATGTTTGGGCGATACCTGAAGGTAGTATAGTATTTCCAAATGAACCTATACTAAGAGTGGAAGCGCCAATTATTGAGGCACAATTAGTGGAAACATACTTACTTTCTGTTATTAATTTTCAAACACTGATTGCTTCGAAGGCATCTCGCGTTGTTGAAGCAGCAAGAGGACGTTCTGTCATCGAATTCGGTTCAAGACGTGCACATGGACCTAATGCAGGAATCCTTGCAGCCAGAGCCAGTATCATAGGAGGATGCGAAGGAACTTCAAACACATATGCAGGATACAAGGTTGGAATACCTGCGAGTGGTACAATGGCACACTCATTTGTGATGAATTTTGCAAGTGAAGAAGAAGCTTTCCAAGCTTTTTGCGAAACATTTCCAATGTCTACATTACTTGTTGATACTTATGATCCTGTTAAAGCCGTGAAAATTGCAATACAAAAAGGACTAGAATTTGAAGGTGTAAGGATAGATAGTGGGAATATACTGAATATAAGTAGGAAAATAAGAAGGATCCTTGATGATGCTGGGCGCAAGTCTGTAAAGATAATGGCAACAGGTGATCTTAATGAACACATAGTTTACGATATGGTATCAAAACAGGCCCCGATAGACTATTTTGGGGTGGGTACCGAACTTTCAACATCAAGAGACGATCCAGCATTAAATGGTGTTTACAAGCTTGTCGGAATTAGAATTAAATCAAGTAATTTGAAGGGAAGCAAATATCAAACTATTTACAAAAAAAAGAAAAGTCCGGGCAAGGAAAGTTTTCCCGGCCCAAAACAAGTGCATAGATTAGTTCGTAAAAATAAATTGGTAGCTGACATACTAACTCTGGATGATGAAGAAATCCGAGGCAGCATTCCTATGTTAAAACAGTACATAAAGGGCGGCAGGGTTATAGAAAGGTTGCCTTCAATATTTGAAATCCGTAATTGGTGTAGTAATCAGGTAAGTATTCTTCCTAAAAAGTTCAGGAAGTTAGATTATGTTCCCGAATCTTTTCCTGTTTCCATTAGTAAAAAACTCAGGATGACAAGCAATATAACTAATTAAATGGAATATATTTGTTAGTTATGAATAAAAAATCTCTTGCAGTTTCTAAAAATAAAATTAGTGGAATTTCACCAAGATACATAATATTGGTAACCGATATGTTGAATGATTTTATTTATGGAAGATTAAAATCTGTGAGAGCCAAAAAGATAATACCAAAAATTAAGTATTTCTTAGTTTTTGCAAGGAAAAAAAATATTCCTATATTTTATTGTAATGACGAACATCTATTGTCAGATCCTGAAATCAGAGTTTGGGGAATTCATGCCATGAAAGGAAGCAAGGGTGCAGAGGTTGTTAGAGAGATTAAACCTTCAAATAACGATCTTATGATCCCTAAGAGAGGATATAGTGCATTTGATAGTAAATTAGGAAAAGCAATTAAATCTACATACAGTGGAAAGGGTCCTACAACAATAATCATGACAGGAATTCATACCCACATATGCATCAAACACTCTACCTACGATGCTTTCAGAAGGGGATACGAAACAATAATTGCGGAGGATGGAGTGAATGCTTTCACAAAAAATGATCATAGGTTTGGTCTTGAATACATGAAAGTCAACTACGGAGCCAAGATTCAGAAAATTTCGCAAATTATTAGAGATATAAACAAATTTAGTAAATTATGACATTTCATATCTTTATGTAATTTATTATCCATTTGCGTTTGCCAGATACAATGTTAAATTAAGAATGTGAGCCGTACAATTTTAGATCTGAACCTGAACACACCACTGGCTATAGAATTAGAAAAGAACTGTAATTACGATAATCGGTAAATAAGGAAAATATTTGATCATATTCATTTATAATGATCTAAGTGAAGAATTGGGTTTATACTTCTGAAGGATCTCTTGACCAGTCATTACCAATTCTTTGGAAATGGAACAACCTACATTCCCGAACTCTTCTACTACTTGAACGATTTGTAATGGCGTTCTGCTATTATGAGCAAGCAAGTATGCATATTGAAAGGCTTTGATCGAAATTTTAGAATCATCAACAGCAACAAAAATTTTCTGAAATGTATCTACTTTCAACAAACACTAGTAGTAATTTCCTGATATATTCTGCTATAATTATTATGCGGATTCCTTTTGATCTGTTGTGAAATTATTGAATACTCCATAGGTTAGTATTATGTATAACAAGATTATCACATGTGATATCATACAACTTTAATAAAAAAAGTCTATGGAATCGGCTTCACAAGAAATATAGATAACATGATTTGTACGGATTAGGTACCAGTGGCAGGCAAATTAAATTCGGATTTTTATGGATATGATAGATTAGTTAGGGAAATACTTATTTTGGGCAGGGAGGGAATAAATAAGAAAATCATAATTGACAAACTTTCTCTATCCGAACAGCAGATTAGAAGGATTACTGCAGATTTAGTAAACAGAGGTTTATTGAGATATCAGGACGCACTGAGATCATACATTACTACAGCAAAGGGAATCTTGTATCTTGAAAAAAAATTTGATGGAACATACAAAATACTCGTAGCGATTGATGGTTCTGAATCATCACTGAGAGCAGTAGATTACACCATTCAACTGGCTATCAAGGAAGATAACGCTTGTGTTATCCTAGTGAATATTCTATGCAAAAGCACAGCAAAACAAGTGGCTTCTTCTATTATTATTGCACCAACTTATGGTTTGAAAGAATATGAACGATACAAGAGCGAGGCCAAGAAATGGTTAGACAAAATAGGCAAGAAATTTGAGGAAAAAGGTATTCAAACAGTCGTGGAAGTTATTGGAGGTCCAGTTCCAACCGCGAATTCAATACTTAATTATGCTGAAAATCAAAATGTCGACTTAATAGTAGTTGGAACCAGAGGAAATTCGGGTATTAAGAGACTCTTACTTGGAAGTGTGGCTTCTAGGGTCCTAACCCATGCAAGTAGTAACGTCCTTGTAGTAAAGTGAGACCCAGGCTATTTTTTGATAAGTCTTTCATATTTACTATATTAATTGTATTAGTTAAGAAAATTGGGGCGCTGCACTAAATCCTTTTTCAAGCTACAATTGAGTGTTTAATTTAGTGTTACCAACACAAGCGGTCCTCCCTCAAGGATTCTTTGATCATCTGGATTTGTGCCAAGTTTAGGATCTTTAATCGATCTGAAGTTTGCTTCTATCACACTGATTTTCAACACATTCTATTCATCGGACAATAATAGCTCATTTACCTTTTAGATCACAGACTTTATCAAAAGACTCGTAAATTTTAAAAGCTTTTTAGTAGTTCTGTATTATTTTGACGATCAGCCAAACCTGAAAAATGTGATAAAATGCTCAACCCTTATATTTGAATCGGAACTTTCTATGGTTAATTATCCAAAAAGAAATTAAACTTCTATGCACCTATCAGTTCAAGACAAAAGATGTCTCAAGATTCAAAAATAAGTAAAATATTGGTTGCAGTCGACGGTTCTGAGAATTCAATAAAGGCTGCAGATTACGCAATTAAATTAGCTTTAGGGCTTCACGGACGGGTCATCGCATTATACGTAGTACTACCCCCCGGTAAGTATATTCCAGACAAGATCCTAACAAGAGGAACGGAAGGAGAATATGACTTTCTGGACAAGCTTGGACAGAAATACAATAGTGCAGACGTTAAGCTTGAAATAGATGTCGTAACAAGTGACTCTGTCGTAACTGAAATAACAAATTATGCTGAGAAAAAAGATATAGACATAATCGTGATTGGCATTAGAAGCACATCAGAATATAGATTCATTCTTGGCAGCACAGCTTCTGGTGTAGTAACGAATTCACCTTGTCCAGTTCTGGTGGTAAAATAGATTTTTTTAAAAAAGTAGCTTACCAGATAATTAACATTTAATTGATGTGAAAGTATGTTTACCAGTTTGGCAAATCCATTTATCTTATTTAATCATAATTATTGATGATTAGATTATTCCGATAACGACTTGCATACATAATAAAATGTTCAATATGTCTGAAGTGCATTACATTGCAAACGATCACCATAAATTATTCTTCCTTTATAAATAATCAATGATATTGCAAACTTAAGAGAACCTGCAAGTTCAAGTTAGCGAAATTTATTAGTTTGAGCAGAGCTGAAGATGATACTATAGAGTATATCTTAAAAAGCCAGACCGTATATACTGTAGTATTGGTTATATCTGTTAGGGAACTTATGAGGAAGAAGGTATTTACAATTGAAGAGTCGGATTCAATTCAGAACACTGCGATAAAAATGAATGATAAAAAGGTAAGTTCATTGCTTGTTGTTGATAGCGACGGTAAACCAACGGGTCTAGTTACGGAACGTGACTTGGTTAGAAAAGTTTGTATTAATGACGTACGCACAAGTCAAGTGAAAAATAAAGAGATAATGTCAGCTCCATTGATAACTATTGACTCCAAATCGTCTCCATCCATTGCAGCAGATTTGATGCTAAAGAACAATGTTAGGCACTTACTTGTTGTTGATGATAATTCAAAAGATGCAAACAAACTAATTGGCATGATTACTCCGCTCGATTTTACAAAGTACGAAGAATATGAGCGTAATGATGAGGACAAAGAAAGTATTGAAATGATCTTAGAATATTATATCTAATTAGACCGTCTGAGTACAATCATATGTTAATCCTATATACCGTTAGTGTAATGATCTTTATCTGCAAAGTTTTTTAGAAAGTAATAGCGGTACATGGTTGTAAGAATAACCATGCCTAGGTCTAAAACGCAAGTTTCAAGCAAAAGTACGAGGGAAGGCCAGTCACACAGTGATGCACCTTTACCAAAATGGGCCGAAGACGAAATAAAATCAGTACAATTTGATGAGCCCGAGATTCTAACAAGATCAGGATACATGTTGGCAGTATACGAAGATGCTTACAAGATTGATTTGCAGATATATGAAGCACTTTCGGACGGTAGGACAATTATTGAAGCATTAGATGTGCCCAAAAATTTAAAAATTTCAGACTTTCTAAAAGGATTCATTTATGAATTCAAAATAAAAATGTTCAAGGGTGAATTGAGTTCCAAATTAGTTGAGCACTTAAAATCAACGTACAATCTGGAGATGAATGCGATATATAAATTTGAGTTGGAAGATCTTCAGCTTATGGATGTGGAATCAGACATGCAGGCATCGCCCGGTACCGATGAAGATCAAGATTAATAATGTTTCTATTTTCCACTCTCCAGCATTTTTCTAAAAGAAGTACCCACGATTGGATTTACTAAATAAGGTATCGTTTGTTTTAACCATACTCCACCTCGCATATAAAACGGAACAACAATTTCCAACCTTTTTGAATTAGAAGCTCGTATTATTGCTCTAGATACGCTACTGGGATCCAAATAAAAATGCTCCTTATTTTTGAACTTGTTGCCAAAAGATGGATGATAGAAAAAATTCGTCTTCACACCTATTGGGCTTACAACAGTAACACGTACGCCCGTACCATGCAATTCGTGTTGGAGTGAGTCCGAAAAACCAAGCATTGCAAATTTTGAACCACAGTACGCTGCCAATCCAGGAATTCCAAAGCTCGCTGCCAGTGATGCAACATTTATGATATGCCCATTTTTTTTTCTTAACATTGAGTTTAGAAATACTTTGGTACAATATATCATTCCAAAGTAATTTGTTT
>DATBHO010000017.1:0-6637 GCA_036557405.1 Nitrososphaeraceae archaeon | reverse complement strand
ATACAATCCTGATATTGGAATTTTTGGAATGAATGTCTGCATTTCATTATCAAGACCTGGCTATAGAATAATTAAAAAGAGCAATCCAAAAAAATTAGGAAGGAACCATAGAATTAAAAAAGATGAGGCGATAGAATATTTCAGAAATCTCGGAGCTGTAATAGATTAATGCCAAAGCCACGAGAATATGATGTCACAGGAAGAAAACAACGAGTCCATGGAAAAGGTACCCGATGGTGCAAGCGATGCGGTTGTTATTCGGGCCTTATTCAAGCATATAACATCATGCTCTGCAGACAGTGTTTTAGAGAAGTAGCAATAAATTTGGGATTTAAGAAATATGAATAGAAAAATAGGTGAATAAGATGCCCGCATTAAATATCCTGTCAAACCTTTTTACGACTTTATATAATAATGAAGTTCGAAGAAAAAAGGAATGTATTGTGAGTCCATCCTCCAGATTTTCTAGTGAGGTGCTACGGGTGATGCAAAACCACCGATACATCGGAGAATTTGAACAAGTTGACGATTCAAGAGCTGGCAAATTCAAGATTCAACTATTGGCAAAAATAAACAAATGTGGAATAATAACACCCAAATTTAGTGTCCGGAAGAACCAATACCTTAACTGGGAAAGACAATTTCTACCCGCATACAACATGGGAATCCTAATAGTTTCAACCAGCAAAGGCGTTATGACCCACCATGAGGCACAGGAGATGGGAATTGGAGGAGTGCTAGTTGGATATGTCTACTAATGAATATGATTCAACATTAGAAATACCAGAAGGCATCTCTGTGACTGCAGATGATAAGACAATTGCAGTGAAGGGTAAGCTTGGAACTGTAAAAAAAGATTTTACAAAGCTCCCCGCATTTCTAACGATTGAGAAGAACATTCTAAAGATCCAACCTTATGGAAGAAGAAGGAAGGATTTCGCTATTTCTAAAACTGCAAAAAGCATTATTACGAACATGATCAAAGGTGTTCAGAATGGATACAAGTATAAGATGAAAGTGGTCTTCGCACATTTTCCCATAACTGTTAAAGTGAAAGATGGTAAAGTATATGTCGAGAATTTTTTTGGCGAGAGAAAGGCAAGAATAGCAAAGATAGTGGGAGATTCTACAAAAGTTACCATCGAGGGTGATGATATTATCATTTCTGGCCCTGATCTCGAGGATGTATCCCAGACTGCAGCAAATATAGAGCTTTCAACAAGAGTTAAAAACAAGGACCAGAGAGTCTTCCTTGATGGCATCTACGTTTATTCGCGAGAATAACATCGATATTTCGCCTAATAAATTTGACATGGTTTTTACCTTAAATCTTCGTGGAAGTGATGGTTAACGGTGAGAGCAGTCATACTTGCCGGTGGTATGGGAAAAAGATTAAGACCATTAACGTCAGATAGACCAAAACCCATGATAGAGATTGATAACATTCCCATTATAGAGCTCCAAGTCAATTGGCTAAAAAAATTTGGAATGAAGGATGTGATTGTACTAGTAGGACATCTGAAAGAAAAGATAAAGCATCATCTTGCTGATGGTACAAAGTTTGGAGTTAACATTAGCTACATTGAAGAGAACGTTCCCTTAGGAACTGGCGGTGCACTAAATAATGCAAAAAATCAAATCCTTGAAAATGGAAATACTGATACTGGCTTTTTTGTAATTAATGGAGATATATTGACAGATTTGGATCCATCTAAGATATCTGAAAAAGGATCAATGGCACTAGCACTAGTTCCTCTAAAAAGTACGTTTGGAATAGTAGAAACAAATGGCGACTTTGTTTCAAGGTTTGTAGAAAAGCCGTTCATTGAGGACACATGGGTTAATGCGGGGGTGTACTACTTCTCAAATGAAATTTTCCAATACTTGCCGAATAATGGAAATCTTGAAACTATCACTTTACCAATGCTAGTGAATAAACACAAATTAAAAGCAAAAAAGTTTTCAAATAATTATTGGCGATCTATAGATTCTCACAAGGATGTTGAAGAAGCATCAAAAGAAATACAACAGTTATTTAAAAAATGACTGACGGTATCCATCACATAGGCTATAATCCAAGTAGTCTATTTAAGGCACGGGATATTTTAAAAATCTCCAAGGGACTGGATACGATACACCAAGTAGACTCAATATGGATACCTGAATCTTGGGGTCGTGAGGCTTTTGTCATGATAGGTGCCATAGCTGTATTAACCAAAAGGATCAAACTAGGAACTTCAATTGTCAGTATGTTCTCAAGAACTCCCGCGACCCTAGCAATGGCAGCTTGCACCTTGGACAATATTTCATCAAATCGTACAATAATAGGTATCGGAGCAAGCACTCCTATTCTTGCTGAAAATTGGCATGGAATTAAATTTGAACATCCATTAAAACGTATGAAGGAATACATAACGTGTTTCAACGTTATTTCTAGTGGGGAAACTATCGACTTTAATGGAGAATTTTTCAAATTAAGAAATATCAAGATAATGCATGGATCCTCGAGAAAAAAGATTCCCGTTTTTCTTGGTGCAGTGAACCCGGGAATGATAAGACTTGCAGCGGAGCTAACAGATGGAATAATATTGTATCTTCGTCCTCTCGACGACCTCAAAAAATCTGTAAAATTCATCGGATCAATAACATCTAGAAAGTCGGAAAGATTTGAGATTTGTACCGTCTTTATTACCGCTGTATCCAGTAAACATCCAGATTTAGCTCGTATTAGAGCTGCAAAAACACTTGCCTTTTATGTTGCAGTAGGAAAATATTACAGCCAATTTTTGGCATCTCATGGTTTCGAAAATGAGGTAAGACAAGTAACTATAGAATATCAGAAGCACGGTATTCAGAATATAAGTAAGTTCGTAACGGATGCAATGCTTGATTCCTTAACAGTCTATGGAACTGTTGATGAATGTATCAAATCATTAAAACGTTTTACTTCGTGCGGAATATCACTTCCGATTTTGCAAGTAAACCCTGTCAAGGATAATGAGCAATCAATTAAGGATTCTCTTCTTTTGGTAGAAAATGTCTAAAATTGTAATCATTGATCAATCTACTTCACAATTTACTAAGAATACTTCGCTAACTGTTGAAGACTTGGCATGCAATCCGTGCAGTAAAATCCTAAGAAACTGCAGGGACAACTCGACGCAGATTGATGCAGTCATATTATCGACAACTTCTGACATTCAGTATGGTTCAACAATTATATCAGAATACTTGGGAATAAAGCCAAAAATATCTCAAAGATTGGACAACCTTTGTAGTTCCGGCACAAATGCAATTGTTTCTGCTTATTCATTGATTAAATCTGGTTTGTGTAAAACCGCATTGGTTGTAGGTGCCGATATAAAAGAGACTAAAGGAGCTCGATTATTATGGGATATTTCCAGAGGAAGTTTTACTTTGCCTGTATATTGGGCAGCGCTCTTCGCGAAAGCTCACATGCGCAAATACGGTACAACTGAGGAGCAGATGGCATCAGTTGCGGTAAAGAACAGAGAAAATGCTTACGACAATCCGAATGCCATATTCAGGAATAAAATATCAATTAGTGATGTCATGCATTCCAAAAAATATGTAGACCCAATAAAGATGCTTGATTGTTCATATATCTGCAATGGATCCTCTGCGATATTACTTGCTAATGAGGAGGAGGCCAAAAAGTACACAGATCGACCTGTATGGATTGAAGGCATAGGTAGTTCTACAGAAGGTGCTAGTTTTAGTAACGTTAGTTCTGACCTATCATGCGTTCGGTCTACCATACTGGCTTCTAATATGGCATTTGCTATGACTGAAATTGGGCCAGCACACATTGATGTTGTGGAACTTCACGATGCATTCACCATAATGGAAATTCTTGCCTGTGAAGATTTGGGTTTTTGTCAAAAAGGAAAAGGAGGTAGGTTTGTTTCGCAAAATAACTTAGTAATCAATCCTCGTGGAGGATTAATTGGTGCAGGCCATCCCCTAGGAGCTACTGGTGTGGCTCAAACAGTGGAGATTTGTGAACAGCTAAAGGGGTTGGCCGGAAAAAGACAGGTCAAAGATTGCAAGAGAGGGTTGGTACATAACATGTCTGCAGCAGGTTCTTCATCCCTGGTTCTAATATTATCATGATGACTTGGTGACATAATATTGCTAATTATTTGTAATTAGGTCAACAAGTCTATAGGATCATTTAATTAATTGGCGTTCATTTTAATCATATTGTGATGTTTTGAATTATATGAAGGAATTTTATCATTTTCTAAATACGGGTGAATTTAGAATCCCAATTTGCGACAACTGTGAGGCTAAAATATGGCCACCCACAAAGTTTTGTAATTACTGCTATTCAAAAAAAATCAGAATGTCCAAGTTAGATACAAATGGCCGGTTAATTGAATATACGCAGTCATATATTGACAAGAGTAAGAATTTTGGATTGGTGGAAATGTCTGGTATTAGAGTTATTGGCATTTTGGATGAAGGAACAATGAATGCCGGTTCCTCAGTAAAATTATCTAGATGTGGAGTTGATAGCGATAATTCACCTTTTTTCGAATTTAGTTCCACATAAATTGTGTACTAAAGGATTTAATTAATCAGTTATTCTTAATAGATACACATGTCATACGATAGATTTGTAGATAATAGGCTACTAACAAGTAGAGATGTACTAAATAGGAAACAGATCAAGATGAAACTTCTTGATTATGACGAATCCGCTAGGGATTTTTCTCAAAGGTTTGGTAGCAGGATTCTAGTGAGGAAGGTTTTGTTGACTATAAGACAAATCGACACGGAGGAAATCGAAGAAAAAGAATTAGATGTCGAGGAATTGGAGAAAAGAATCAGGAAAGAGAGATTATGGTCTTCATCAAATAGATGGGTTTCAAAAAGTGAGTTAAAAAATGGCTATATTGTGGCTTCCAGGCATGTTGATCTATTGGCAGATGCAATAGCCTTAGACATTATACAATTTTAGAAATAATATTTTGAACTTTAATGACTAATATAAATGATATTTCATGCATGTATAAAATACAATATTGCACAATTCGAATTCTGAAATATTATATGAAATTCACTGAGTGGATTAATATTGGTAACGTCAATTTGAGGATCTAGAAATATGCAACCTACAAATAATATGATGACCTTTAAAGCGCCGCTGATCAGACTTGAACTGATGGCCCACTGGTTAACAGCCAGTTAAGCTCCAAAGCAACCAGACTTTGAATTTGCTCTACCATGCTGAGCTACAGCGGCGCATGTTTAACAGAAATTATTGCTTAAATTAAATGTTATGCTAAAACTAGAGCCTTAACTATATGTTTCTAAATTCGAATTTTGGAATATTGAAGACAATAAATTTAGAATTATCTTTTCCTAGTAATGAATATTTTTACAACACCCAGAGCCATTATCAATATCCCTAACCCAATCGTTCCGTATATTGTAGAACTACCTGTTGAGCCTTCCTTCGTAACCAAGCCGATCATCCCTGCTATAATTATTCCCCCATTAACAAGGAGAAGTAAGACTACCAAGTTAGATTTTTCTCTTAGTGAAATTGCAAAAGCGATTATCGATAAAATTACAGCCCCACCACCGAAAACTCCGCCCCTAACGGCCTCACTCAATTGGAGAAAACCACTTTTCCCATTATGAGAAGCGTCTTGGGAAACTATCACGTCCACGCCATAAATAATTAATAAGGCTAGAGAAATAAACAACAAGATAATAGATATTTTTGTTTTCATTAGCAAAAGGATGTAAGTAGATTATTAATAAACTTATTTTGATGTAAGATCCCTGAGCTAGTGCGGTGTGAAATATTAGGCTAAAAAATGAATTTTGTAACGATTGTCAAATTATACCTTGATTTAAAGGTGTGGTCTATTAATCAACACATTGTGAGGCTAATCTACAAATAATGCTATATTACTGCTATTTCTATTGAATAGTAATAGCCTCGACAAAAAATACATCTGGCATCCATACACTCAGATGAAACTCTGGAATAACTTAGACAATATCGTAATAGAAACTGGTAGTGGGTTTAGTCTTGTTGATTCTAAGGAACGAGGGTACATTGATGGCATTAGTAACATGTGGTGCAATGTTTGGGGGCATGATCGAATGGAAATAATCGATGCAATGAAAAAACAGCTTGATACTCTCCCTCATTCATCACTATTCGGTCTTGTGAATAAACCTTCAGTAAAATTGGCAAAGTATCTTGCAACAATCGCGAAAGGAATGAGCAAGGTATTTTACACTGATAATGGTTCGACGGCCATTGAAGCTGCATTAAAAATTGCGACTCAGTATTGGGTTAATAAAGGAAGATCACAGAAAAAGAAACTCATTTGTTTGAAAAATGGTTATCATGGTGATACAATAGGTTGCATGTCGGTAGGCTATGTTGATGGGTACTTTTCTCCCTATAAATCACTTCTTCTAAAAACAATAAAAGTAGAATCTCCTACGATAAGACACGAAAAGTTTGGACATCAAGACTTTGACCAACATATTAATAAAATTGAGAACGTTCTAAAACGACTCTCGTCAGAAATATCAGGATTTATTATGGAAAGTGGAGCTCAGGTTGCAGGTGGAGTTAATATATATCCTA
>DATBHO010000016.1:0-26349 GCA_036557405.1 Nitrososphaeraceae archaeon | reverse complement strand
AAAGCGATACCGAAGACGGTACGAGCCACAGTAATATTAGAGTCTCTAATAATGCAAGCGGTATAGAAAATAGAGTTATCAACAGCAACGATAGCAATTTGCGTCCGGCAGTTCTGGTTAGCAGGAACAATGCAAATAGTCCGAACGGAATTCATGTCCATGGATTACTAAAAATCGACTCTGTCAAAATTACATCTTGGAATCCTGAACGAAATGATGTTATAAGATTTAACTACGGGAAAAGGGCTGGAGAAGAACAGACAAAATCTGCATACGACACGGCAGAACCGAGACCCTTCATAAGAATATCGAGTGATGCAACTGGCACCACTAATATCACTAATTCAGAGCTTGCATATTTAGGATATTCGTGCAGTAAATGTTCAGGTTTAAGTTATTACGGTGGTGAGGGTTCTGTAGTAAGAGGAAATGATATTCACCACCTGTTAAAAGGGTTTTATTCAAACGGTATGGGTAACATGGTGATAGAAGAGAACAAGTTTCACGACAATTATTTGTATGGAATAGATCCACATACGGCAACCCACGATATGATAATACGCAACAATAAGGTTTATGACAATAATGCCTCTGCTATAATCTGTTCAAAGCATTGTTATAATATTCTCATAGCAGGAAATGAAATTCATAATAACGAACAGCGGGGAATAGCATTTAGTATTAACACAACTAATTCTACGGCACACAATAACTACATTCATGATCAAAAGACCTGTATCGGATCTAATAGAGCTTCAGGCAATAACAAGATTTATGATAATCAGCTTTCAGATTGCGAAATAGGAATAAGCCTTGGTGATTCCTCAAATAACATAGTAAATCAAAATCATATTAAAAACGTTACATTCGCAATTGTAATTGAAAACGCTACAAATATCATTGAAAAAAATAGAATAGTCGATGCAAAAAACGGAATGGTTTACTTTGTGCCTCTGGCGAGAAACAGTAGTGTTACTGAGGTTAACTATGTGCCGATTGATATTAATAGTGATAAATACGAAAACACCTTAACCTACATGTCAAAGAATAATTTATTTTCAAATACAACTAATTCGACTCTTGTTCTAACACAATTCGTTAATAATATCGACGATATTCCACGGATAGTTCAGCAAAATAATGCGTTAATGATTGAGAATTTGACGGAAGATTCAGAATAAGTTAATGTGCTCTCCTACTCAAAAATGAAAATCCGTATCACTGTTGCAACCTGAGTATATTTGATTACAAAGTATCTGAAATATTGACTAGTAATGGCGCAAGTTTCTTGAAAGTGATTGAATGACGTTATTATAAAGTTCGGGGATTTTCAATAATTCAAGCAAATAAACGAAAATTCATGGTCATGTTTACCCTTTTTGCAAGATTTAATAGAACCAATCAAGTACTTGAACTAGAAACCAAAGTCATATTACCCTTATGTTATATCGATTAAGAGGAGGGTACATCATTTATACCGGCATTATGGGTTAATTCTCTGTTCGCTAATTTGCAATGGCTTTTAGGTAAAAAAACAAATAATACGAAATTTAAAGAAGAAGAGCTGTAAATTAGGAGAGGCGTGTAGCATATGCCAAGACTTGAACAAACTTATTTCTAAAATTCAATTTTAAGCCTGAAAATATGCGAGATGCGATCTGGATACGTACCTCAATATGCAGGTCCGGTCACTGGCAGAGATGACAATAATCACTATTTTACATAATTTTAGTCTGCAACATGGTCAATGATCGTCAGATACTGAGAATCTATTTATTACGGCTACTAGATTTGGAATTAAGATTCTCTAGTTTTGTCTTCTGAAAAAAAGGATATTAAAATTACAAATCACGTATATCAACCTAAACATGAGATTTTATCCCAAAAGCAAGCTGAAGAAATTCTAAGGAAGTACAATACAAAACCCAGTCAGCTCCCATACATATTAATTAACGATAAAGGATTAGAGGATCTAGATGTGAGACCGGGAGATATTATAAAAATAACTAGAACCTCATCTACGGCCGGTGAAAGTGTCTATTACCGATATGTAGTGGAGGATTAATTCATGTCACAAAACACACTTGATATGTGGGCGATAATCCACAATATTTTACAAAAGGAAGGCGTTGCTAGGCAACATCTTAATTCTTACGGGGAATTTATTGAACGCGGTTTACAAAGTATAATTGACGAAGTTGGTGAAATAGAGATTGAAACTGCAGAATATCCCTATAGAATAAGATTGGGAAAAATAAAATTACAACAACCGAGAATTATGGAGTTAGACGGATCAGTAACTCATGTAGCACCCGTCGAAGCTAGGCTCCGAAATTTGACTTATGGGTCGCCAATAATGCTCGAATGCAGTATTGTGGAAGACGAAAAAGTTCTAGAGTCAAGATTTATCCACGTAGGTGATATTCCAGTAATGGTAAAGTCTAATGCTTGTGTATTACACAATCTCCCCGATACTAAGCTTATAGAACTTGGAGAGGATCCAAAAGATCCGGGAGGTTATTTTGTAATTAATGGGTCTGAGCGAGTAATTATCGGCTTAGAAGACTTGTCATATAACAAGATAATTGTAGATACGGAAGAAACAACTGGTAATTTGGTTTACAAAGCAAAAGTATATTCTTCGATAGTTGGATATCGGGCAAAACTGGAACTAATAATGAGACCAGATGGATCAATTGTCGCAAAGATTCCGGGGTCGCCGGTAGATATACCACTTATTACATTAATAAGGGCATTGGGACTTGAATCTGATAAGGATATTGCTGATGGAGCATCTCTGAATTCAATCATACAGGATGAATTAGAGCCTTCATTTGAGAAGGCAGGAGAAATTGAAACTAGTAGAGACGCAATAGTCTACATAAGCAAGAGAATTGCTCCAGGAATGTTGGAAGAATTTCAGATAAAGAGAGCTGAAACCTTACTCGATTGGGGATTGCTCCCACATCTTGGAAAGAATCCTGAAAATAGAAACGAAAAGGCACTCTTTCTAGGCGAAGCGACATGCAAGCTCATTGAATTGAGGCTTAATTTGGTAGCATCTGATGACAAAGATCATTATGGAAATAAAGTTATAAAATTTGCTGGTCAGATGCTGGCAGATCTTTTCAGAACAGCATTTAGAAATCTTGTCAGAGACATGAAATATCAACTTGAAAGATCTGGTCAAAAGAGAGGAATAAACGCAGTTGCTGCGGCAGTAAGACCAGGAATAATCTCTGATAAATTAAATAATGCTATTGCCACTGGAAATTGGGGTAGGGGAAGAGTTGGTGTTACTCAACTACTGGACAGAACCAATTATATATCAACTATTAGCCATCTTCGCAGAATTCAATCACCGTTAAGCAGGAGTCAACCTAACTTTGAAGCAAGGGATCTCCACTCTACTCATTTTGGCAGAATATGCCCGGCTGAGACTCCTGAGGGATCAAACTGTGGTTTGGTAAAAAATATTGCTTTATCTTCTATAATCTCTGTAAGTGTCTCAGCTTCTGAGATAATTGAAAAATTATATGAACTAGGAGCTCATCCTGTCGAGGAGGCTTCTGATATATTAAGAAAAAACGGTGCGAGAATATTTGTGGATGGACGTCTAATTGGGTATTACGACAATGGTCAGCACCTAACAGATACACTGAGAAGTTTGAGAAGATCTGGAAAAATACACGCCCATGTTGGAATTTACTATTATTCCAACGACAATGAAAATTCTACAAAGCGCCTTTACGTAAGTTGCAATTCAGGAAGAATACTCAGACCACTAGCTATAGTAAGAGATGGAAAACCAGTAATAACTTTGGATGTTCTTGATTTGATAAGGAGGAATATGAAATCTTGGTCCGACTTATTGTGGATGGGTATGATAGAACTCATCGATGCAAATGAGGAGGAAAATTGTTATGTAGCAATGGACTATGGCAGTCTGCAATCAAGTCACACTCACTTGGAAATTTATCCCCCTTCGATTTTGGGTGTTGGAGCTTCTATAATTCCTTATCCTGAACACAACCAGTCTCCAAGAAATACCTACGAAAGCGCGATGGCAAAACAGAGTTTGGGATTTTCAACACCATTAATGAATGCAAGTACTTATGTAAGACAGCATTTCATGCTGTATCCACAAATCCCAGTGGTTACAACAAAAGCGATAAATCTTCTTGGATTGGAAGAACGCCCCACCGGACAAAATTGTATTGTCACAGTATTACCATATGAAGGATATAATATAGAGGACGCAGTAGTGTTCAATAAATCATCAGTTGATAGAGGTCTTGGTAGAACTTTCTTTTACAGAGTGTACGAAGCCGAAGCAAAACAATACCCTGGGGGAATGAAGGATAAGTTTGAGATACCGTCATCGGATGCAAATATTAGAGGTTACCGAGGCGAGAAATCTTATAGGTTACTTGAAGATGACGGAGCTATAATGCACGAGTCAATAGTAAATGGAGGAGATATTTTGATTGGTAGAACTTCTCCGCCTAGATTCATGGAAGAGTACAAAGAGTTTGAAGTAAAAGGTCCGTACAGAAGGGACACGTCAATAGGAGTTAGGCCTTCTGAGAACGGAGTAATTGATTCAGTCGTAATGACTCAATCTGTAGATGGAGGTAAGATGTACAAAATCAGAGTGAGGGATATGAGAATTCCGGAAATCGGTGACAAATTTGCATCAAGGCATGGACAAAAAGGAGTGATCGGAATGTTGGTCCCACAAGAGGACCTTCCATATACGGAGGATGGAATAGTTCCAGATGTTATGATTAATCCGCACGCATTCCCATCAAGAATGACTGTCGGTCAATTCATGGAATCTATTGCAGGAAAATCTTCTGCCCTGCGAGGCAAAGTAGTTGACGGCTCAGCTTTTGTAGGTGAAAAAGTACATGACCTCAAGGAAATTTTGGAAAAATATGGATTCAAATCAACAGGCAAAGAAGTAATGTATGATGGACGTACTGGCAAGAAATTCAAAGCAGAGGTATACATTGGAGTAGTTTATTATCAGAAGCTTCACCATATGGTCGCTGATAAAATCCATAGCAGAGCAAGAGGACAGGTTCAAATGCTCACTAAACAACCAACAGAAGGTCGCGCCCGAGGTGGGGGTCTCAGATTTGGTGAGATGGAACGAGATTGTTTGATTGCATATGGTGCATCTATGATGCTAAAAGATAGGCTTCTAGAGGAGTCAGATAAGGCAGAAGTTAATATTTGTGAGCGCTGTGGTCTGCTCGCATACTATGATGTCAAACAAAGAAGATACGTATGCAGAGTCTGTGGAGAAAGAGCAAAAATTTCGTCAGTGGCTATAGCCTATGCGTTTAAACTTTTGTTGCAAGAAATGATCAGCCTTAATGTAGCTCCAAGATTGGTTCCAAAGGAGAAGGTGTAAAAATTATGGAAGTTGAAGATACCCTAAAAATTTTAGGTGGTATTAGATTCAGCGTACTATCACCTGTTGAAATTCGAAAATTTAGTGTAGTAGAAATCACCGCCCCAGAAACCTATGATGAGGATGGCATGTCTGTACAAGGAGGCCTCATGGATAACAGACTTGGGACATTAGAACCCGGACAGAAGTGTGGCACTTGTGGGAACACATCAGCTAATTGCCCTGGACACTTTGGTCACATCGAATTGGCTGAAGCCGTTCTGCACATCGCGTTTGTGGATGATATCCACAAGTTGTTGCTTGTTTCATGCAGATCCTGCAGTAGGATAAAACTTTCAACTGATGAATTGGCAAAATATAAGGACCTCCGAGATACAAAGGCCGCGTATGCAGTAATTACTCTCGAAAACATTAAAGAAGACATAATTGAAAAAGCAAAAAAAGTAAAGATATGTCCACACTGTCAAAAGGAACAATATGACTTGGTTTTTACTAAACCAACGATATTTGTTGAAAAAACCGAGATAGGTGAAAACAGGCTTCTTCCTATTACAATTAGGGAACGATTGATGAATATTCCCAACGAAGATTTGGTTTTATTAGGATATGACCCAGAGACAGCTAGACCAGAATGGTTTGTCTTACAAGTCCTGCCAGTTCCTCCCGTTACAGTCAGGCCATCAATTATTTTAGAAACTGGGATCAGATCAGAAGATGACCTTACTCATAAATTGGTTGATATTATTAGAGTTAATCAGAGACTTAAAGAGAGTAAGGAAGCAGGTACACCGCCCCTGATAGTGCAGGATTTGGTTGATCTTCTTCAGTACCATGTAACCACTTACTTTGACAATGAAGTTTCTGGTATTCCACAAGCACATCATAGATCCGGTAGACCATTAAAGACACTAACGCAAAGATTAAAGGGCAAAGAAGGAAGATTCAGAGGCTCTTTATCCGGCAAGAGAGTAGATTTTTCCAGTAGAACTGTCATATCTCCAGATCCCAATTTAACCATCTCAGATGTTGGTGTTCCAATCGATGTCGCAAAGAAGCTCACTATTCCAGAAACTGTTAGCGAGTGGAACATTGAAGAATTAAAGAAAATGATAATAAAGGGACCAAATGACTATCCTGGAGCAAATTATATTATAAGGACCGATGGAGTGAAAATTCGACTTGATTACGTTACTGACAGAACTGTACTGGCAGATTCAATAAGCCCTGGATATGTGGTAGAGAGACATTTAAGAGATGGGGACGCAGTAATCTTTAACAGACAGCCCTCACTTCACAGGATGTCCATTATGGCACATTACGTAAAGGTACTGCCATACAGAACGTTTAGATTACATCCGGCAGTCTGTCCTCCTTACAACGCTGATTTTGATGGAGATGAAATGAACCTTCATGTACCTCAGAGCGAAGAAGCTCGTGCAGAAGCTGCTCTCCTAATGACAGTTCAAGATCAGCTTATTTCGCCACGATATGGCGGACCAATTATTGGCGCGATAAGAGATTTCATAACAGGTGCTTTTATCTTGACACAGGATAAGACATTTTTGAAGGAAGAAGAATTTGCTAATCTTGCATTGCTAGGAGGATACTCAAAGGAACTCCCTGAACCAAAACACCACGAAAACGGTAGAAAAATCTATACTGGAAAACAGCTTTTTTCACTCTTTTTGCCAAAGGATTTTAATTTTGTAATCACTTCAAAATGGAACAAAGCATCTAAGGGTGAGGGTAAAGATGTTGTCATAAAGAATGGTGAATTGATAAGTGGTGTTATTGACAAAGCCTCAATTGGTGCAGAGGAACCAGATAGCGTTTTACACAGAATTGCTAAAGATTATGGAAACGAGGCAGCAAAACGGTTCTTGGATTCTATACTTATTGTTCTAAAATCATATCTGACACAGAACGGATTTTCGTATGGCTATTCTGACCTATGGTTGTCAGATGAAACGAGAACTGAAATTAGTAACGTTATTCTCAAGGCATATGAGAAGGTGTATGAACTAATAAAACAACACGATGAGGAAACGTTACCATTGACAAGAGGTTTATCACCCGCAGAAGCATTAGAGCTTTATGTAGTAAATGAACTTTCAAGGGCTCGGGACAGAGCTGGCAAAACTGCAGATCGTGCTTTTCCTGATGACAATTCTGGTGTAATCATGGCGTCAACTGGAGCCAGGGGTTCTACTTTAAATATTGGACAGATGACAGCAGCACTAGGACAACAGTCAATAAGAGGGAGAAGGATCACCAAAGGATATAGAGATCGATCTCTTCCACATTTTAAAGCAAATGATGCTAATCCTGATTCCAAAGGTTTTGTAAAATCAAATTATCGGGACGGGCTAAGTCCGCTCGAATTTTTCTTCCATGCGATGGGTGGTAGAGAAGGGCTCGTTGATACTGCAGTTAGAACTCAACAATCTGGATACATGCAAAGAAGATTAATAAATGCACTTGAACATTTGAAGATTGAGTATGATCAAACTGTCAGAGATCCACATGGTAATATAATACAGTTCGTTTATGGAGAGGATGGAATAGATCCAGCAAAAAGTGATCATGGAGAAGCTGTAAATATTTCTAGATTAATTGAAGGCGAATTACTTATCGATGAAGGTAAAAAAGCCACTGAAAAGGAAATTTCAGAAATAGTTCATAAACACGCAAAGACTCTTAATCCAAGACTGAGAGACAAATTGTTAGTATCACTTAATCAAAGCAAAATAAGCAGAGATGGCGCTAACAAAGTAATAAAGAAAACACTGGATCTTATCAAGAAGGCAATGGTTGAGCCAGGAGAGGCAGTAGGAGTTGTTACTGCTCAGTCAATTGGTGAACCAGGAACTCAGATGACACTTAGGACATTCCATTTTGCAGGAGTTAAGGAGAGGAATGTTACCTTGGGATTACCTAGGTTAATAGAACTTGTGGACGCAAGAAAAAAGCCTGTTACTCCTACTATGGATGTATATCTTGATGAAGATCATAGGGTCTCGAGGGAAAAGGCTCTTAATGTTGCTAGAGAGATAATATTTACAAAAGTCGCTGATCTACTCGAGAGAACGGAGACTGACTATTCAGGAATACTGACATTCCATGTTTCAGAATCAAAGCTATCTGAACGTGGATGTTCGATAGAAGATATCATGGAGGTTCTAAAGGGTCCGAAGAAAAAATACGATGTCACTTTACAGGAATCCAAAAAAATAATAAAAATTACTATTGCAGGAGAACCTGACGCACAAACATTGCTAACAATGAGGAACAAATTAATGAATGCAAGAGTAAAAGGCGTGCAGGATATAGAACGCGTAACAATAGTAAAACAAAATGAAGAATGGGTTATCCAAACTGCAGGGTCCAATTTATCAAAGATAATTGCAATAGATGGGATAGACACTTCAAGAATTTCTACAAATAATGTTTATGAAGTTTGGCAGACTCTGGGAATAGAAGCAGCAAGAAATGCATTGATTAAAGAAGTTACCAATACTCTTGAGGAACAAGGATTAGAAGTCGATATGAGACATATTATGTTAGTTGCAGATCTTATGACATCAAAGGGACATTTACAACAAATAGGGAGACATGGAATTGCTGGGACTAAAACATCCGTTCTAGCCCGTGCGGCATTTGAAATTACTGTACCTACAATTGCAAAAGCTTCTCTTGAAGGACAGATCGAGTCACTCAAAGGTGTAACAGAAAACGTTATAGTAGGCGCAACTGTACCTATTGGTACAGGAATGGTTGATCTTTATATGAGCGTGAAGGATGAAAATGAAAAACCTCGAAAAAACAATTAAAGAAGCAATAAGTTCTAATAAGTGCAAAATAGGAGCTAGACAAGTAATGGGTTCTATTAAAGGCTCGAAACTTATAGTTCTTTCAGACTCATTGATTCCAGAAGATAAATCCAAAATCCTGGAAGAGGCGAGAACCGTTCAGGTACCAACATTACCATTTAACGGTAATTCTGTTCAATTGGGAAAATTATGTAATAAGCCATTTAGGATAAGTGCCTTGTCATTAAGAATTGGTAAAGATAACGAAATTCAAGAGTTAATTAACGAATTTGTGAATAAGTGATGTGAATGGGGATATTTTTTATAGTAATTTGTCATATATTGGAGATTTAACTGATGACTCCAAAAAGAACAACCAAATTTCAAACGTATCAAACAAATTAATATTATAGGTTAATAACAAAATTGACTGAAAAAATCAAACTGACTTCAGGGGAATTAAGACTAATGTCATTATTTCAAAATATAACAGGAGCTGTTGCTCGTGACTGCGTAGTCGACGAAAAAATGGATAGAGTAATTTTCATCGTAAATAAAGGACAGATGGGCTTGGCTATTGGGAAAGGTGGCGCAACAATAAGGCAACTGCAAGGAATCGTAACAAAGAAAGTTGAACTAGTCGAATATTCAGATGATCCATCGGCTTTTTTGGGAAATGTCCTTAATTCTGATATGATAAACGAGATAAAGATTAATAATAGATTTGATGGTTCAAAACAAGCTGTTGTGATTGTGGATTCAAAAAAGAAAGGCATAGTAGTGGGTAAGGAGGGACGTAATGCAGAGAAGGCAAGGATTTTGGCAAAAAGGTATTTTCAGATTTCAAATGTTATGATTGTGAGTGAGGATAATGCACAGAGTATTTGAGGTCACTATGTAATTGGCAAAATCACCATTAGGTCTTTTTTCGGGAAGAGTCTTAAAATCAAAAAGAAGGAGGATGAGATGGTCAAACAAATACTATAAGAGAAGGATGTTGTTGCTCGACAAGAAGGCAAATCCTTTAGAGGGGGCTCCACAAGCGAGAGGAATTGTGCTTGAAAAAGTTGGAATTGAATCAAAGCAGCCTAATTCCGCCGTGAGGAAATGTGTAAGGGTGCAATTAATCAAGAATGGGAAATCTATTACTGCCTTTCTTCCGCGGGACGGTGCTCTAAATTATATTGATGAACATGATGAAGTTTTGCTAGAAGGAATCGGTGGTTCAATGGGTGGTGCAATGGGCGATATACCAGGTGTTAGATGGCAGGTGTTTAAGGTAAATGGCGTATCACTTATAGAATTAGTTTATGGAAGAAAAGAGAAACCAAGGAGATGATTTGAATGGTTACAAAAGGAAACACCATGTTATTATTTAATAAATGGAATTCACACGATATCGAAATCCAAGATTATGGATTAAAAAATGTCATTGCCTTGGATCCTGCTATAATTCCTATTAGCTTTGGAAGACATGAACATCAGAGGTTAAAGAAAGCTGAAGTGCATATTATTGAAAGGTTAGTAAACAAACTCATGCACTTCGGCAAGAAATATGCAAAAAATACTGGAAGAATGGGAGGGAAGAAGGGAAGAATGATAAAAACTGTCAAAACTGCGCTTGAACTAATATACTACGAAACTGGCAAGAATCCAATAGAATTACTAATTAGGGCAATTGAGAATGCAGCACCTAATGAGGATACAACAAGAATCGTCTATGGGGGCGTCGTATATCACGTTTCTGTTGATGTAGCACCATTAAGACGCGTAGATTTGGCACTAAGGTTTATAGCGGAAGGCGTAAGAGAAACGACTTATTCAAATCCAAAGACTATTGAAGAGGTGCTTGCAAGGGAGATTATATTAGCCTCAAATAATTCCATGGAAAGTCATTCTGTGAAGAAAAAGAATGAGCAAGAAAGGATCGCAATGTCATCAAGGTAGGGGCATCTGCTCTCGGATTTGAAAACTCATTTTATTATTGAAATCTAAGATAACATTTAGTCTTAAAGTTAAATAGCAATAGAATATTCTGAAAGAATTGTAAATGAGCGCTAAAGAAAATAAAGTATTTTCAAAGTTTTCACTATTGAGCACTGGATCTGGCCGGAAAATTATAAAACAACTAGTTCTACAGGATAAAGGGTATAAACAATTCCACCAATACAAAGCCCAGACTGAAAAAGAATTTCCAGAATTCACAAAGAGATTTCTACTCTCTCTGCATGAAAAATTGATTTCAGATCCTAATCCAAAAACTACAATGAAAAAATTTGCCGATGAGATGGAGACAAACGAAATATCTCTAGATGATTCTAAGATTGAGTCGGTACGAGAAAGACTCTCAAAGCCTGACATTTTAGCGGATAGGGTACAACGTATCCTCAATTCAAATTTTGTAAAAATGACTTTCCCTGTTCTAAACGCTCTTATTGATAGTGCCTCTGACTTCTATAAAGAGCCTATTACAAAGGAGACAAGGAATTCTATAGTTGATGGCCACGTGATTGCAATAGATCTTAGTGAACCAATGGATAGGATCATGGACGCCGATGAAGATATCGAATTTCTCGATGATTACAAACTCATGAACCCTTACATCCTAGAAATAGCACGACAAAAGATTTCACTCGGAGGAGATGCAGTATTAAAGGCCTTTGAAGATGGATTTAAAGATGCTAGGATAGGACAATATATCGATGCTAGGCTAAAGCTAAACCCAGAATCTATTAGTGATGAAAATATGATTGGATGTTACAAGAAATACCGTGCTGTTATGGGTACGGCAGGTAGAAACATGGCCTTAAACCTACCTCCTCTCAACGACATATTTCATCTGGGGATGGCAAAGGCGTCGGAGTGTGTTGGTTGTGGTAATGAAATGGAAGACGCAATTGTAAATGGTGGCATTAAAATTCCATCATGGCCGTTATATTATTCTGTGGTTACTAAAGATGTCGAAAAGGCATTTGAATTAACTTTGGATAAGAGTGAAATTTATCTGGAGGAAGCAAAAATTGCCCTAGATATGCTCCCAGATAACTTGAACATTAGACCATTTTTGAAATTTTTGTTTCTTACTGTAAGTCACTATAACCACTACTGGTTTAAAGAGATGAAACGAAGAGACTTGTTTCCGTATTTCCAAAAGAATCTCTCAATAAGTATCAAAAATTCAAAGTTAAAGTAGCTTTAGAAGTTAAGTGGTAGTATGTGATACAACCTAAAATATCAGATTTTGTTGGAAATGAAAATTCACGTAAAAAAATAATTGAGTGGTTTATTAAATGGGAAAATGGATCAAAGCCTATATTACTTGTGGGGCCGCCGGGCGTTGGTAAAACATCATTTGTTCATGCATTATCTCGTGAATATAATTTTGATCTTGTTGAATTAAACGCAAGCGATACTCGCAATAAGAACACACTTGCTCAAGTAGTTTTTCCAATTTTCTCTAATGTGAGTCTTACTGGAAAAAACTATGTCCTTTTTCTGGATGAAATAGATGGAATTTCAAATAGGGAAGATTCAGGGGGACTAGACTTCTTGGTAGAATTATTCAAAGAACCAACAATCAGGGTTATTATGGCCGCAAACAAATCAAATGAAGCTGTAAAGAAAATTTCAAAAGTATCAAAAACAGTAACATTTGGCCCAATACCTCCAAGGCTTTCATTGCTTTATTTGGACAAAATTCTTAGAATCCAAAAGTCTTCAATGAAGGTCAATGATAAATTAGAACTAGTCAGAAATAGTTTTGGCGATATTAGATCACTTCTGAATGCATCGCGGGTTATGGCGGCAGGATATTCAACAATGAAAGGTCCCGTTGTAGATATTGATATCGAAAATATGATAAACCAGTTTTTTTCTTCCGACACCTTTGATGAAGCGCTGGAAATCGTTAGGAGAGCTGACGTATCATATTCGGACCCAAGATTTGGTCAGTCATCTGAAGATAGGCGCAAAGATATTCTTGCTGCCTTCTTCTCTAGCATAGTCATGTCTAAGATTGAAATGGCTACACTTTCTACACTCTTGGACAAATTGTCTGAATTAGATGTAATCTTGAGCAGGTCTTTGGTTATGCGAAACTGGAAAATCTTGAGATATTTTTCATTAATCCTTACCAAATCACTATTTTATGAATCTCAGAGTAAGTATATTCGGTACAATAGGTATAGTGTAGGCTTTGAAAACATGGGAATCCTTTCAAGGGCCCGAGGTTTGAAAAAAGCATTAAGTATTCTTGCACAATACTTCCATACTTCGAGTAGTAGTTTTGGGTGTTTTTACTTCGAATCAATAAAGCTGATTCTATCTCGTACAAGCAAATATGATGACGTGATTCGTAGTGCTATTCCATCAGAAAAGGAAGCCGACGCAATAGTTAGGGAAGTTTCAAGGGCCGTAAATCCCTCATGAAAATATGAGCAAAACACACGAAACAATATGGTCTTGCACGATTAATACTGCAAACTATTTCCTTTACCCCAGTACGACAAATTGTATTACTGAATAATTACTAAAGTGCAAGAATTGGATTTAGAAAATAGAAAGACATTAAACTCCGAAAAATTTTATATTTCATGTGTCTAGTGAGTACGAACAGAACGTTGGAAAACTTATTGCTGAAAAAAGTGAAAAATATGAATCAATGAAAAAAGATCCCAACGTTACAAAATTGGAACTTGAGACTATTCTGGCTGAAATAGAATCTTTAGAATCATTGTATGAAAATTATAATCTAGGGATGAACTACTTTAGACGAGCCAGAGGCGGAAGGGCAGGCCTGAGAGAATAGTATCTGCCATAGTGAGAATTCAAAGAATTATCCAAAATAAACCCCTCAATGACCTTAGAAAGCTCTTGAATTAGCTATAATGAATTTATATGCGAATACATGCTGTTTTAAATTACTATGCATGATGAAAAGATAAGCCGTCTGCATGAAATGAAAAAAAAAGCGGAGCTAGGAGGAGGTCAAGATAGGATTGAAGCTCAACACAACAAGGGCAAATTAACTGCGAGGGAAAGACTGGATTTACTTCTAGACAGTAATTCTTTTATTGAAATAGACAAATATGTCGTCCACAGATCTACTGATTCTGACACAGCAAAATATTATGGCGATGGTGTCATTACGGGTTTTGGCACTATTAATGGAAGACAAGTCTTCGTTTATGCCTATGATTTTACAATTCTTGGTGGTTCGCTCGGTGAAATGGCTGGTAAAAAAATCGTAAAGTTAATGGATCATGCAATTAAGATTGGTGCACCTCTTATAGGGATTTTAGATTCAGGTGGGGCGAGAATCCAAGAAGGAGTAATGAGTCTTGATGGATATGGTGATATATTTTATAGAAATACAATGGCTTCAGGTGTTATTCCTCAAATAACAGCAAGTATTGGCCCATGTGCGGGTGGTGCCGTATACTCACCTGCAATGACAGACTTCGTTATCATGGTTGAAAATATTGGTCAAATGTTCGTCACAGGTCCAGAAGTGGTAAAGGAGGTCCTGAGTCAGGAAGTATCATTTGAAGACCTGGGCGGAGCAAGAACACATTCAACTAAATCTGGTGTTGCTCATTTTGTAGCGGAAAATGAATACGAATGTATGGATAAAATTAAGAAACTAATTTCATATATACCCCAAAATAATCTTGAAGTTTCACCTGTATCTGAATCACTGGAAGAACCAAATAGACTAGAACCAGAATTTTCAAAAATACTGCCAGAAAATCCATATGAACAATACGATATGAAACAAATAATAAAATTACTTGTTGATAATGGGGATTTTCTAGAAGTACATGAACACTTTGCAGAAAATATAATAGTTGGGTTTGCAAGAATTGAGGGAAAAGCAGTTGGAATAATTGCGAATCAGCCAATGTATCTTGCTGGTGCCTTGGATATTAATTCTTCAACAAAAGCAGCACGTTTTATTCGTTTTTGCGATTGTTTTAACATTCCAATTATCACCTTGGTTGACACGCCAGGTTACTTGCCAGGCACAGATCAAGAACATAATGGTATAATACGACACGGAAGTAAATTGCTCTATGCTTATTGTGAAGCTACAGTTCCTAAGATAACATGCATAATTGGAAAAGCTTATGGAGGAGCATATATTGCGATGGGAAGCAAGAATCTTAGAGCAGACATAAACTACGCCTGGCCAACAGCAGAGATTGCAGTCTTGGGCCCAGAAGCTGCAATAACCATAGTACACAGAAAAAATCTAAAGAATTCTAAAAATCCAATTGAAATCAAGAAGAAACTAGCAGCAGAATATCGGGAGAAATTTGCAAATCCATACATTGCAGCAGAAAAAGGAATAATAGATCTTGTTATCGATCCTATTGAAACTAGAATAATGATAGTTAAGGCTCTAAATATAATGCAAAACAAGAGGGAATCAAGACCGGCCAGGAAACATGGTAACATTAATCTATAGAGGAGATTTGAAATGGGGAAATTAATTTCAAGTATAATGATTGCGAATAGAGGCGAAATAGCTCTCAGGGTTATTAGAGCTTGCAAGGAATTGAAAATAAAATCCATTGCATTATATTCAGATGAAGATCTAAAATCGAAACATGTAAAGAGTGCTGATGAAGCATACTATGTTGGTCCCGCAGTACCTACAAAGAGTTATCTTAACATAGACAAGATTATTGAAATAGCTGAAAGCGCAGGGGCTGAAGCAGTCCATCCAGGTTATGGATTTCTTTCTGAAAACGAAACTTTTGCAGCCAAGTGTGAAGAAAAAGGCATTATTTTTATTGGTCCCACAAGTGAGGCGATGGCTCTAACAGGTGATAAAATGAAATGTAAAGAAATAATGAAAAAGGCAGAGGTGCCAACAATACCAGGAAGTGATGATATTTTAGAAGAGGTAGATACGGCAGTAGAAATAGCAGAAGAGGCAGGTTATCCGGTATTACTTAAATCCGCATATGGGGGAGGCGGTAGAGGAATACGTTTTGCTGACAACGAAAAGCAGCTTAGAGAGGAGTTTGAAATGGCATCTGCAGAATCGAGAGCAGCTTTTGGTAAATCCGGATTGTATGTCGAAAAATTCCTTAAGGGCATCAGACACATAGAGTTCCAACTTGCGAGGGACTCGAATGGAAACGGTATCCACCTATTTGAGCGAGAATGCTCCATACAAAGACGCCATCAAAAGCTAATAGAATTTTCACCATCTTCAGCAGTAGGCAAGAAAACTAGATCTGAGATAGGTGATATCGCTGTTAGAGCGGCTCAGTCCGTGGATTATCTCAATGCAGGGACCGCCGAATTCCTGAGGGACGAAAAGGGTAACTTTTATTTTATTGAGGTTAACTCTCGACTTCAGGTTGAGCATCCTGTTACAGAATTAGTTACAGGTATTGATCTTGTTAAATTGCAGATCAAAATTGCATGTGGTGAAGAGATACCTTTTAAACAATCGGATCTTAATCTTTATGGCTCGGCAGTAGAATGCAGGATAAATGCCGAAGATCCATTCAATGATTTTGTTCCTTCAATTGGCCCTGTACCGGATTGTAATCTGCCATATGGTCCTGGTGTTAGAGTAGATACCTATTTGTATCCAGGATGTAATGTGTCAGGATATTACGATTCTTTGGTCGCAAAATTGATAACATGGGGCGAAGATTTTAATGAAGCAAGGATCAGAATGTCAAATGCATTGGACGAGTTTATGATAGAAGGAATTCAAACAACTATTCCTCTATATCGAACCATTATGAAGGAGAAGAACTTTATTGAGGGAAATATTTCCACGGATTACTTGGAGAAATACGATTTAATTAACTTAATGAAGACTCAATCAAAGGAAAAAAGTCTAAAGACATCTGATGTTGCTATTGCTGCAGCTTTAATTTACTCTGAATATTTGAAGGGACAAAATTCTACCTCCAATTCATCAAAAGAGCTTTCATTATCTAATTGGGTACGAACAGGAAATATTAAAAATGGAATTTAAAATAAATAATCTAGATGAGATTAATACAGGCTCAATTTCACAATCCAGTGGAAATGGTAAGATTATTGCTACTATCGATGGTAAACAACATTCTATCCAGATAATCAGTCTTAAAAACAGCATACTGGAATTTATTTTAGACAATTCATATAAAACTGCAAAAATATTGGAATTTGGCAGCTCATACATTAAAATGCTAATTGATGGAGACCAAATAGTCATCAAAAAGCATTCGAAATTGACTGAAATTTTGGAAAAATCTATCGCATTAGGTGGTGTCTCATCAGGAGAAAACAAACTCTTAAGTCAAATTCCAGGTCGAGTAGTTTCGATAATGCTAAAGGTTGGTGATCAAGTAAAAAAAGGAGATTCGATAATTGTACTTGAATCTATGAAAATGCAAGTAGCTGTGAAATCTCATAAAGAAGGGAAAATTAAAGATATAAAAGTTCAAATGGGAGAAACTGTTTCAAGAAACGATGTAGTTGCCCTAATAGAATAAGGGATTAATTTTCACGGCGTGTTATATTCTATTATCCTATCTTTCAGTTGTTGATTTCAGTAAGCTTATTTTTAATCTCACTGTAATTTGGTTCAACGAGCGGATTATCTGAGATCCAAATATATTTAATTATTCCATTCTTGTCTAACAGAAAGACGGATCTTTTTGCAGCATTGTAATCTTTCAGAGGGCCAAGATCTCTCATTACTATACCATAGTCACTTATTGTTTCTTTCTTGTAATCACTCAAGAGCAGAAAATTCAGATGTCTATTTGCTTTGAATATCTTATTTGCAAAGGGGCCATCTACTGAAACGCCCACTATTGAAGTATTGCTATTTTCAAATTCCTCAAGAGAGTCCCTGAAAACACACATTTCAGTAGTGCAAACTGGAGATTCAGCAGCAGGAAAGAACGCCAGTAATAAGTTCTTTCCTCTAAACTCACTGAGTTTATGATTGTTCATGTCAATATCAGGTAATTCAAAATCAGGAGCTTCATCTCCTTCTTTAAGTTCTACCATGTTTTTAGTTCTAAATTGTTCAATCTTAATCTTTCTATCGTTTTACCTCCGAATATCAATTTGTATGGAAAGGGTTAATTTCTAATCGTATTATCACAATCAGTACTGTAGGTGAGCTTTTCTTTGCTCTTGTAACCAGATAAATCTAGAGTAACGTACTTGAAGCCGAGGGTTTTTAATTTTGAATCAATCTCAAAAAGTTTCCGAGTGTCAAACATCTCCTCGATCTCTTGCTTTCCTACTTCAATTCTTGCAATCTCCTGATGATCCCTGATCCTTACTTGTCTGACATTGAAAACAGATTTAACCAATAATTCTGCAGTTTCTATTCTCCTCAGCTTTTCAAATGTTACTGGAAGTCCATGGGGTATTCTGGAAGCCAGACATGAATTTGATGGTTTATCAAATACCGATAAATTATTTGATTTAGCAATATTCCTGATATTTTGTTTACCAATTTGCAATTCTACAAGTGGACTTTTGATACCATTTTCTCTCAATGCCTTGATTCCCGGACGATAATCACTCAAATCATCAATATTTGTACCATCCACTATCAATGACACATCTATTTTTTTTGCTTCTAGTAAGAGATACGACGCCAATTCAGTCCTACAATGATAACATCTGAAAGAATCATTCTTGACAAATTCTTCATTGGCTAATTCATTGTATCTTATTATCCGATGATCAATGTCTATTTCTTTTGCAACTGTTCTTGCAGATTCTAGTTCGTTCGCAGAAAGGGTATTATAGTCTGCAGTAACAGCAAATGCCATTTTGTCTAATGCTTTTTTCGCAGCAAGTGCTACAACAGCACTATCAACACCACCAGATAATGCAACTATCGCTTTTTGGTTCTTTTCTTTAAACCATGAAATTAATGCCTGGAAAAGCTTATCTTCCGAATTAATCATCAACCGTATTTCCTCGTTAAATCATAATATGCAGTATCAAAAACTCTCTTGTATGGAATTTTCAATTTTGTTGAAATAGATTTGATGTCATCGTACTCTGGCTTTATGGTTCTTATTACTCCACCACTATCCTTTGAAATCTTGACCTTAATTTCGAATTTTTGACCATCTATTGTAATGGGAAGAGTTATGAAAGATCTAGGAGTTGTTACTCTGTTAACTTCGTTAACTCTGCAACCTAGCGAACCTGTTTCGTTTAATAGAAGGTGGATAAGTAAATCTTTATATTTTTTATCGGTCAAGACCTTTATTACAAACGAAGGCCGGTTTTTTTTAGATAAACCCTGTAGCACTGTAACATCTTTTGCATTATTTTCATACAGAACGTCTATCATATTTCCTATCATCTCCCCTGTTGCATCATCAACGTTTGTTTCAAGCTCGTAAACACTTTCATACTTGTAATCTATCTTCATATTCGATTCTGCGATGACTACCCTAAGTATATTTGCAACATCTTTTCCCTCTTTTTGCCCGCCTCCATATCCTATATTTTCCGGTATAATTGGAGGGTATTGATGAATATGTTCAGGGGTTAAATTAACCAACATTGCGGCCCCAGTAGGAGTAGTAAGCTCACCATCTATCTTTCCCGGTACCATTAATATTTGCCTGTTCCTAAAAATTTCTAAAATTGCATTGCTGGGATTGGGTACAATTCCATGAGAAAATTTTAATAGTCCGTTACCAACTGCTACATCAGTAGTATAAAATTTTTTTGAAAGAATATCTAGATCATCTAAGGCAACAGCTGTGCCAATTAAGTCAGCTGCAGTGTCCACAGTAGCTACTTCGTGTAATCGGACGTCGCTGAAACTGCTTCGATGAATTATTGATTCGGCTAAAATAATTTTTTTAAGTGAATTAAGAGCAAATGATTTTGCGATAGTTGATAAATTCAGTGAATCACAACAAGCTGCAATTGCTCTATATACTACAGATCCTAATCGTGAATTCGCAGAATCTGTGTAATCAAATACAAATTTGCTACACGATATTCCACAAGAATTAGTTTTTAAAAAATTAACTTTGCGTATTTTAGATCCCTTAAAATAATCTTGGGTTGCATAAATGGAATCAATAACTTTTTTTTCATTTGCACCAAGGTCTATTAAACTGCTTAGCAACATGTCACCAGATATTCCAGCAACTTGTGAATCAATAATTACTATCTTTGTCATGTAAGTAAAAAATCTCTCTTCTATATCATATTTATATGATTTAAAGATTGTTGTCTATTTTTTGATTGAGTGACGATATCAAATTAGTGAATAGTCGATTAATTATCATGACAAACAGCTGTCAATATTGTTTCATACAATTTTCCATATTTACAATCTACTACGCAAAAAAAAATTTTGATACCTGCTTTTGTACTATTAATTATTATTATTATTATTATTATTCTTGTCCATCAAATTGTTAATAAAGAATATCAGCGCAATAGCTTCCCTATTCTTGAACTTAGTTTAATTATTAATGAAGTGTATTAAGTTGGTAATAGAGTTAAAGTTACCTATTTCAGTTAGACAATGAGCATCACTGCCTAAATGAAAATTTACATTATTTTCCTTAAATATTTGTAGCCATTTCATTGGAGGTCGGCGATATTTCGCGTTAATTTCTACTGTCTTATGATATGATTTCAGTAATTGAGATAATTCAATTAATTCATTATCTGTTAAGTCAAATGATTCTTCTGGGGCCAAGTGCCCAATAACCTTTACAAAAGGTAAAGCAATTGTAGATTTCAAAGCAAAGAGCCAATCCTGTTTATTATGGAACCTAGTGTGGAAACTTGCAATCAAAAAATAGCCTTCATATTCTGAGGGAAAATCAACTGTACCATCCTTTAAGATTTTTGCTTCAAAACCTGAGATGATAGTCATCTTGATACCAGACGATACAATTTTGTCTATTTCCTCCAAATATCTTGGTATCCAACTAGAAGTTTTTCTAACATGTTCTGTAATGGCCAATGTATCCAAGTTTATTTCTTCTGCGTAGGTTGTCACTTTTTCAATCGATAATTCTTGAGGAGAATGGTCATTATAGTTGCTATGGACATGGTAATCTTTTTTCAGATCGAGCAATTTCTTAATAATCATTTAAATCCGTATTTATTCTGTATTGAAACAATGTAAGAAACTGCAAATTTAAAAGTTTTGAAAATTTTTATATGATATTAAATTAAATTTTAACTTGGATAAGGAATACCACTTGAAAGGAGGCTCAAATCCCACGATCTTAGTTCCAAGCGCTTCAGCTCCGGCAGGAATTAATACAATAAAATCTCTGAAAATGGTAAAATATCCAGCAAGAATAGTTGCTTCGGATTCAAATCCGATTTCTGCAGGTTTTTTTATGTCAGATGCTTATGAAGTGTTACCAGATATTGATAGCAAATTATACATTACTCGACTCCTTGAAATTGTTACAAAACACAAAATCAAAGTTCTGATGCCATCTTCAGGATATGATATCTATCAATATAGTGAAAACAAGGAAAAATTATTGAAATTAGGAGCCTTGCCAGTTGTAAGTGACATAAAGACTATGAAAAGGTGTAGAGACAAAATGCAGACCTTTAATTATCTTTCTAATAAATTTGATCTTCCTTTCACCACATTAGATTATAAAAAAGTAAGCAGATTTCCTTTAATTGCAAAACCAAGGTATGGTAAGGGTAGCAAAGGGATTGTAAAAATAAGTAATGAAAATGAATTAAAATATGTAAGAATAAATATGGATAATTTAATTTTTCAAGAATACTTACCAGGTACTGAATATACTATAGACGTACTCTCCGACTTGGAGTGCGAACCTATAATCGCGGTCCCTAGGATCAGACTCGAAACAAAAGCGGGGATTTCAACTATGGGTAGAATTGTCAAGGATGAAAATATTTCTGAGACATGCAAATCGATTGCAAAATATCTGAAAATAAGAGGACCCTGTTGCATTCAGATGAAAGAATCAACTGAAGGCATTCTCAAAATCGTTGAAGTTAACCCTAGGATGGGGGGAGGTACTATTTTTGCCACATTGGCTGGTGCAAATTTTCCTGCGATGATCCTAGATATGGTAAACGGGAAGAAACTCAAGATACCAAAAATATCTGAAATTACTGTTGTCAGATACTTCGAAGAGATTGTAGTGGAAAATGGAAGGGTAATGAAATATGACTTGAATTTAATATGACATTAAGATTATCTTTAAAATTCTTTTTGCAAGCAATACCTTTCATTTCAAGCAATTCGCCAATCTTGCAAGGCCAGTAACCTGTGAATTTCATCATAATTATTGAAAATCCTATGATCATCATGAAGGTAACAAGGACAGCGCTAAGATACGCCAATATTAATACTCACTCATAAGACTTGGTTTCTGACTTATCACCAAACTTGATCATTAGTTATGATTATCTCCAACTCTTGTTTCTAATAGTTATTGCAGAATAAATCAAAAGCCAGGTATATACAAACGTAGTAATAAATGTAAAAGGCGGTCTATACAACCAGAGACCGTCATCAGGATTTCTTAACCTATACTCTACAGCATAAATCATTCCTGTAAACATTATACCTGCAATCCAAAATAGCACCGAAGCATAATCTCCCTTTAATGGCAAAATTGCTATAGTATAAAATAAAATGTATGGTCTAATAAGCTTCATTGCAGTTTGAATATAGTATAAAAGTGCAATAAAAAGAGGTCTTTTCCAAAATATGCCACCTGTTGCGAACAGACTTCGAATAAAACTCTTTTTCCATCGTATTTGTTGTTTTGCTAATGATCCAAATGTCTTAGGTACACCTACATTAACTTTTATGCTGTTTGAATATTCTACGCTCCACTTAATGGGAAGGTTTGAAAATTCAGCATCTGGATCCAATGATTTCTTCATTGTTTCAATATCATCATCACCTGTTTGCAGTATTGGTAGGTGCTCTTGTTGTTTCTTTCCTGCTGCACCGTCCAGGTGAGAACGAGTGCCCAGAATATGGGCAGTCATTCTCCTATCGGTACAAAATTTAAAATCTGTTCCCAAAAATCTGTCATTTGCCCATTCATGAATAAAATCCTGTATTGCAACTCTTCTGTAAAAACTCAACGAGCCAGAACAACATGATACTGAGTTACAAGAACTCTCAGAACCTTTGATAGCTCTGCATGATATATCTATATAAACTTGTTGAAACTTTTCGATTGTATTTCCATGTTGGGCATCTCTTACTCTACCGTGGCAGGTTAATGCACCTAATTTTCTATCGTTATGAAAGATCTTTGCTGCTTTCTCTAAGGCGTCAAATGCCATGTCGCAATCACTATCCATGAATGCATATACTTCACCACGCGCTATCTCGCTTGCCGCTTCTACTGCCTTTTTCTTTCCAACGCTCTTTGATAAGTGCAATATGTGTAAATTTCCTGTTCTATTTTCTTTACGCATTTCATCAAGAATTTCTCCAGTACGATCTGTACTGCCATCATTTACAACAATAATTTCCTTATTTCTATATGTTTGATTTAGACAAGACTGAACGCAATTACGTATATTGTTTTCTTCATTTTTCGCAGGTACTACTATACTAAACAAAGGACCATTTGATATATCTATATTTTTGGCATCTAAATATGGGTCCTTGTACTTAAAATAGGAAAGAATTAGTACACAAAGTAATACAAAACTTGTGAGAATACTGTATATTCCTACCCATGGATCGACAAGTGAAATAGTAAAATAAATCTTGGCTACTAAAACGCATCCTACAGCGATCACCATTAGTATTCTTACGAGCCACTTCTTTCTTTGAATCTCCGAATACCTTGATGTTTGTTCTTGTAAAGTCATTCATAGACACCGATCTGAATATATTTTAAACTAATTATTAGTGTCATTAAATATCCTTCATTACATATAGAGTTTATTTTTCTTATTAATTTTGTTATTATAAAGACAAGATTCATAATAAAAAGGACTGACCTAGATATGCGGCACAATTTCTCTGACACTAAAATTCTTGATATCAACATTTGTTGCACCATCCCATCTAAACGCGGCGATTGGTCCTCCCCATGTTATTATTTGGTCAGGTTCTCCTCCACATTCCCTTCCATTATTTCCCCATCCACCTTTGTCGATTTTTTCACTCGCCTTTACCCAATTATTTTTGTTATCTTTATCCACCCAAAGTTCTAATTTTACGGCCGTCTTGTCGTTTTGTACAATGTTATACATTATTACCTTCAATCCGACCCACTTCCCTTTAATTGGTCCAATATTTTTTCCAAATTCTGCAAAAACATATCCACCAGTATGCCATTGTTCCTTCTCCCATCTGGTTTTTCCATCGTAAAACAAGCCCCCTTTGTATGCGACACCTTCACATCCCTGTGGAGAACCAAATCCTGTGTGTCTGCCTCCCCGCGCATACCACACGAAATTGTTGTTATCGCCGCTGTTTAGCTTGACGTATCCTGTTATCTCTACATCTCTCCAATCATTCGGAGACTGCATGTACCCTACCAGAGCAATTTTGTGGTGATTTAATGTATTGATCTGTTCAGGATGAAAACCCGAAGATGTGAATACTCCCATTCTTACTTTAGTTGATTTTACTTTAAAAGAACCATCAGAATTCTTTGTTAAGGTAGTTTGTGGAGAAAATCGAGGGTCATCATTCGGTTTAGAATTGAGATACCATTGTTCTCCGTTTCCCTTTGTTGGATATATTTTCAGTACTCCAAACTTGTCAAAGTTTTTTTTTTCATCACTTAATTGGCTGTTATCACCCTGTGGAATATTACCTACACTACAATTTTCATCAACCTGTCCATTTCCATCATTGTCTTGCCCATCTCCACAAATCTCGGGCTTTGCAAATTTCTCTTGAACCAAATTGTCAATCAACTGGTTGACCAAGTTACTCGTACCAGAATCGGTTACTTTCTTGTCATTACTGGGAAAATAATCATAAATTAGTTGATCGGTTCCTGATGTTTTGTGAAATGGATTATTTTTAGCCGCAATTTCCGATACGTAGACCGAAGGACTAGCTTCAGAATGCTGCACTAACTGCGGTATGGAAAGGTTATACGAGAATAATACCACAAGTATAAATGTTATTAGTAAAGGCCTGTTATACAGAATCATGCTCATTTAAAAAAAGTCACCGCCAATATGTCATAAGTAATCATAAAAATTAGGAAGACAATAAAGGGCTTTGATACTCTATAATTTTTTAATTTATGACTATAGACTAGTCTTTTTACAAAATACACGTTTTGATAGTTGAAAACAAGATATTAATACAAAAGCATAATTTCTACTTGGATTTGGTTTTTAAAGTATTGAAGATAAGACTCTTTTTTACTATAAGATAATAACTATCTTTCTTAATAATAATCAATTTTTCTATAACAATGATCTCTTCGAATCAAATGAATTATGATTTAGACTCATAAAATGTATCGAAAAAAGCGAAAGGTATGTTCGCTCACATGGAGCATGGCCATTACTTGGAGTAATTCTGACCACGTTTACTGGAGACACTAATGTTAATTTTTATCCTTTATGTCATTATTAATCCACTAACCTTAGTCGACCCTCGCTCAATAAATCAAATAATTCATACTTCTCAAGGCGCTCGGAAGTACTTATTCCAGTATCAGAAACATATACTATTTGTTCATATTTTGTGACACACTTTGCAATAAAGGATCGTTCCTACTTCTGCAGTGATTTCGGAGTGTTGATGCGCACAATTGAGACAACCATACACCTTATTTTGATTATACATACTAGTCGTGTCTAGCCACTATGTTGTGTATGTGTCCCGTATGCGATGCGATTCTATGTTCGCATTCGTTTCCTTCAACTGGTTTTAACACATTAGCAGAGACACAAGCAAAAAGGTAATCTCCTACCCTGATGGGACCAATTTCGGGAGTCTTATCAAAATCCAGTGGGACTTTTATTATATTGTCCTTTGATTTTTCTAGCAACTTTTGTGCATCTATTATCTTATACTTAAATTCTCCTTTAATCATCGCAACCACGCCGATATCCTTTAGATGCTTTTTACCAGCAAGATCTTCTATCCAAACCACAATA
>DATBHO010000015.1:0-15711 GCA_036557405.1 Nitrososphaeraceae archaeon | reverse complement strand
CGATAATGCAACAGCAAAATCCCAATCACCTGCATTATCAGTATCCGATAATGCAACAGCAAAATCCCAATCACCTGCATTATCAGTATCCGATAATGCAACAGCAGAATCATCTATGGATAACATAGTCGTAAATGATACTGAGGCATCTAAGGTAAAGCAAATAGAGAACAGTCCAAATGATAATAATGGATTGATTAAGGTAACACTCGGTGCAGGAGAGAATCAAAGAGCAACAGAAGGATCATTGGTAAAGATCGATGGTATTTCGACTCATGCTTCTGGTAACGAGAAATTATCATTTACTTGGAAGCAAACAGGAGGCAAACGTATAAATCCAGAAGACGCACGTATATCTTCGCAGACAATTCCATCAGCTATAGCACCACAAATAGGTGGAAATACTACGAATTTAAGTTTTGAAGTCACAGTTCCACACTTAACTACAAACAATAACAAACTAACGTTTGAAATTATCGCCAAAGATGATAAGGGCAACTCAGCAAGTGACTCTATTGATATCTTTGTAGATAAGGGACCCAAACTAGTTGGTACAGATGATACTCAAAATAGACCAAATATACTTGAGAGTACAAATGACGAGAAGCAGAACAAGAGCACTTTACCAATAGCCACTCGACAAGACTTTGATAAATCTGTAGAGGTGTCCACTTCGCTAAACAAAGGATTTACATTTGTTAATTCCTGGGGTTCATCTGGTAAGGGAAATGTAAGGTTTGACGGACAGAACGACGTTGACGCTTTTAATGGTCATGTATATGTTGCTGATACATGTAACTATTGTATGCAAGTTTTAAGGCCAGAGGCTTCGACCATTAGTGTTGCTTGAATGAAGTTACTCTAGTTATCATGCCACCTAAAAAACTCAATACCCACCTAAAAGCCAGCAACCTATTTCGAGTTAGGGACTATTCTATAAACAGCTCCTTCAGGAGAACCTGAAACCACATACAGATAGCCATCAGGGCCAACTTTTAGATCTGTAATGACTCCAAAATTTTCGCCAAAATGTATCTTGCCAGAATCAGCTTTCTTGCTGTTTACTAAATCGGCAAGATTACCAGTTAAATCTAATGACTCTCTTTTGGAGGTGAGATCAAAGTGAAAAAATCGTTCCTTTTTTTTGCCGTTCCCACAAACATATCATTTTTATATTGTTGTCCTAGTTTATCAGAATTCAAAAATACCAAGGCAGTCGGTACTACAGGCCTGTCCCATACAAATTCTGGATTGCTGTATTTACCTTTACCACTGAAATCAACAATACATGTTTTGACAAACTTCCTAGTATTTCTAGTTTTTGAACTTGTCCCTGTAAGCTTTAGGATAAGAGATAACCAATATTTAGTTGAATATTTACATTTTTTTCATATTTGTCAACTGTTAAATCTCAAAGTCATACTTAATATCAAAGTGTGCTCATGAACCTACTACGTATTTCTTTAGAAAAGATAATGTCTTTTCCCAAGCATCTTCAGTCTCTTTTGGCGCATAGTTATCTCCAGAAGGATTTGCAAAGGCGTGTCCAACCCCATTGTATACGTGTACCTCATTTGTAACTCCACTTTGGTTCAATGAAGTTCTAAATTGATTTATCTCGTCTACCGGGATGGACTGATCTTTATTGCCAAATATTCCCAGTAAGGGCCATTTTATCTTTGAAAGTGATGCCTTATCAGTAACTAAAGGAGTTCCATAATAAAGGATTGTTGCAGCTAATGGATGTTCTTTACTGTTTAACGCCAACTGCAATGATTGACCACCACCAAAACACCATCCCAGAGATGCAATTTTTGAGCTGTCCACGTTTGGTAGTAAACTCAAATATTTTACAGCAGATTGTAAGTTATTAGTGGAACTACTTTGATTATTTCTTACTGTCTGTACTAACTCCATCGCACGTTGCGGAGTATTTGCAACTTGTCCTTTGTATAGATCCGCAGCTAATACAACGAATCCCTGCCTGGCCAAAAGATTTGCCATATCCTTGATATTTTCATTTAGTCCCCACCATTCATGTATCATTACAACCGCAGGAAGCTTTTTGCTGACAGTGTCATTTGATGGAACTGGATAAACTAGGTATCCTTGTGAATGGGGATAATATTCAACCGTCTTATTCTCCAGGCTCACATTCTTTCCAGTATTTAAAGATGCACCTAACCGTGAAACATTTGTTACTGTATTAGTAGATTCTGCTTTTTCGAATGTAACGTAGCTTGGAATAGCCATCGTAGAACTAATAACAATAGATAAAATAATCGCCGGAGTTAATCTGATCATTATGATTAATGGGTCTTAGAGCTATTTATGTCTAAATCAGTATTTGATAACTTTAAAACTATCAATAGATAGAAACAAAAATTTTCGATTTTTGATTTAATAGAATCACAAACTAGAATTCACCCTTCCTTCTTAATAATTTGAACGCAATATTTGGCCCAAATTGTTGTCTGAGAGCTAGCTCTATCCAGAGGAGTGCCAAGTGTTCTAACATACGAGCGTTTACGAGCGGCCCTACATCAACTACGTCAAATCCAATTTCAGTTGCCAATTCTTTTACAACTGCTTTCGCTTGACTATCGTCGCCACATAAAAAGACATCAGCTCTATCTGAATTGAATATCAAGTTGTTTAGTGTCTTAGATCCTATTGTGTTAAAGGCCTTGACGACTCTACTAGCATTAGCTAAACTAGCAATTTTTTCGGCAACGGAAGTATTGTCCAAAGCTAATCCTTTTAGATCGGGTGTTAGTGGATTGGTTGGATCGATCAGTATTTTACCAGACAAATTTCCTGCGTTGAGTATTGTTTGTTCAACAGATGTCCAGGGTATAGCTAATAAAATGACCTCTCCGAAATCTACAGCCTCTCTGATTTCTCCGAACTTTAAATTCTGGTCTGAATGAATCAATTTTTGGACGTTCTGAGATTGAAGATTGCGGACTCCAAACATGATTTCATGCTTCTTTTGTCCCCACCTCTTACCGAGAGTTCCGCCCACGTCTCCTGCTCCAATTATTCCAATTTTCATCTCATGATATATTATAACTGCATGTTTTAAAAAGTATAATCTACAATTAATTTCTTTTATGCAATCATGAATTTTTACAATAGTTTTTCAGGTCTGAAGTTAAACTTGAGAATCCAATTTCAAATAATCGTCATTTACCCTAAGATTTAGGTACCATGCTATGAAATCTTGGAGATTTATCAGAATATGAGAATTTGGGAAGCCAGTTCAGAGCAAACTTTCTAAGCGACGATGACATAGTGATATTGATAGTAATAATGGATATGTCAGTTACCTGTTCAAGCTGCGGCAAAAAACTTCAAGATTATCCTACTTACTGTTATATGTGCGATGACTATTTTTGCTCAGACCAATGCCACATGAATAAGCATAATAAACAGTGGCAAAAATTTTGATCCTTAGTTCATAATAAGAGTTCGACTAAAATCACGCATCTGAAAGGAGTTGTAAAGATAAGTAAAATGGTTCTACGTTAGAGAACTAATATGAATGCATTTAATTTATAAGTGTAGCAGATTTGACCATGGAGCATTTGTATGCCTATCTAGTAATTTACTTGCATTTCTAATGATCTTGGTTGTGTCTTGATCACCCTTAATTAATTCAACCAATTCCTTTGCATTTTCAACTGCAAAACAATTATAGCCTTCTCGGAAGTCGCAGTAAGACGGGTTTAGATCTTTATTCTCAAGCCACTTTCTGTGTAAGATAAGGGCACACTTATTATGAATCGCTTCCAAAAACGTATATTGAGTTCCTCCTCCGTCGTGCTTTAGAATTGAAAGATCAACAACGAATTTAGCTTGAGAGAGAATATCGGCAAGTGCTGTAAAAGATTTTTCGAATATACCATAATAATAATTATTAAAATCTGCATTTGCACCGCCAAGAATTTTGTGTACATATATCCTACTAGGACATCCGTATATTCTTATAGTAAGTTCATCATTAAGCATTTTGTTAGCGCTTACTATGATATCTATATTTTTTTCAAAACTGATTCTACTAATCGATACAGAAATTCGCCTTGACTTCGTAACATTTACTGGGTAAGGGTAGAAAGGATGGTATATGAAGTTGGAATTGAGATCATACTTAGATTTTAAAAAATTTTGGACAGTTTTCCTCATAGTAATTAACTTGTAGTTCATTACATAGGGAAGAACTTTATCGGAGACATCTCGGTAATCATGAATTACCATTACTGTCGGACAAGATCCTTCAATTTTACTATTTAGCGAATCGAGTATTGGCAGAAATTTATCTTTAAATATGACGATAAATGCATGATGTATGTTCGATAATACTTTATCAGAAATATTCAAGTAATTTAGTCCGTATCCAAAATCACGAAGCTTGGTCTCAGACTTTTTACTAACTCTTAGTACTATATTATTTCGTCTTAAGTTAGAGAGCATATGCATTAAATGAGCAGTAAAAGTTGTAGCTCCACCATACAGATATCTATGAAGATAAAGTAATTGAGTCTCGTCAATAAGAGAGCTCGGAATCATTCAATGAGTGATACGATATCCAATCGACTATATTACTCTTATTTAGAGTTGCACTTATCATACTAGTTTAAATCACAAAACTACATCCTTTAATGGATTGTAAATCCAGAATATGACCTTGTTGGTTGGATCCCGCTAATAGATTATGGTATACTAAAATGCATCTCATTAAGTCCAAATTTTTTTAGTATATTAATAGTAATTACTACATTACGGTAAGTGGTGCCTATCATCTCAAAATCCTTCTGAGTTCTCTTACAAGACTGATATGATCACAAATCAGGGAAAGGCAATATCAGAACCTTCGTTCGCAAACGATGTTTATACTATGGGTACGCTAAAAAACATGTGTCTAAACCAATTAGAATCAATGAATAAAATAATTTTTTAAGGAAATTTGATATATCGGAGAAGATAGATAATTAGAGATGGCGGAGAATATCGGTTCATTTTCTTTTGATGTGACAAAGAGGATTCTCTGCACATTGTATAATGACGGTTCAATAAAAAAGACCGCCTTGGCTACAAAAACTCGCCTAAATTACAATGTATGTTTACGATACATCAAGATGCTAAATGTTCTTGGGTGGGTGGAGGTAAGCTCTGACGTCTCGATAACCGAAAGTGGAAGAAATGTTATGAAAAGATTATTAAATCAACCTGCCACAAGCATGGATAGTGATCAAACATACGACTTGGATCAAGGTTCACCTGAAAGAGTCACCAAAAGCATTTCTAATCAAGCTAAGTTAATTTCCAGTAGTAAGTTTGATAATGCATCCTATAATCCGAATATCATGATTGTTGATGATGAACCTGATGTACTACTAACTTACGAATCATTTTTAACTGACGCAGGTTTCAATGTGAGTACATTTGCAGAATCATATCAGGCGCTGAAAGCATTCGTATCGAAACCGAGTCTTTATGATCTAATTATTCTTGATATAAGGATGGAGAATCTGAACGGTCTTCAATTATATCAAAGTATGAAAGCAATGAACCCTACCTCTAAAATTATCTTTGCTTCTGCCCTCGATGCGGCAAAAGAATTAACTAGTGTCCTTCCAGAAATAAATTCTCAGGACCTCATAAAAAAACCTGTGGATAGAGATAATTTTATCAAGGCCATTAAAGTAGCACTTAGCACGTAATTACTAATTCTTTATTATTCGAAATAATTATTTGGATATGCTCTTTGTGAGAGTTTCAAGTATAGGCAGATAAAATTTTCCCATTAATAGCTGCAGGGACCAACGATGAAATTGAATAAAAATGGTTGATGTACCGCTAAGTACTTCTTTGCATTCGCACACAAAAAGTGGATATGTATAACAACCAGAATTATTCCATGATCAGTATTTGAAAAGTAAGCATTGTTTAAAAACAACTAAGGATTAATTTTGCATGCAATTGGTTGACAACATTAGTAAGATTGTGCCTGATAACGAATTCCATGTTAATAGGCAACTGTCTAATATGATAGAGGGTAATAACACATGCAGTAATGAGGAATTAATTCCTGAGACCTTAAATTTGCTATCTATACAAAGCAAACAAAATAACATCGATTCAGTCCGATTTACGGAGCACACTGAGAAAGTTTGTGTGAGTATAATTGACATTGTAGGATCCACCAGTATAGTTTCAACAATAGGAAGTTCTAAGGAAATTAGAAAATTTTATGAGATATATCTTAACAAGATTTCAAATATTCTCAGGAATTATCAAGCCAAGATAATCAAGACTGTTGGTGACGGGATTATCTCGTATTTTCCCGATACTGTAGATACTTCTAACATGCGGGCTTTTCAAAATGTTATAGAATGCTGCTTTGCCCAGATAGATGAGCGTTCCTCCATAAATTCAATCCTTATGGAGCAGCGATTACCTACAATCAGATATAGAATAAGTGTAGACTTTGGAAAAGTGGAGAGAGCTCGATTTGAAGGATTTGATAGTGAAGATTTATTCGGCTCAACTGTAAATGTTTGCTCTAAAATGAATTTATTTGCTCCTCCTAATGGTATCATCTTGGGAAATGATCTTTACAGAATAATAAAATCATTCAAACTTGATAATGCATATATGTTTGATGAAATAGGTAGTTATTACTGTGGAGCAGGAAAGTTCTCATATCCGCTTTATTCACTTTCCGGAATGAACACAAGAAATGTCGTGCATGGAAATCCACTAACCTTCTCTTTGAATGAGATAAAAAAGTATATGGTCAATGTGGTAAAATCCTCACGGATACCTAAAATTTTACTCATAGACGATGAGTTAGATGATTTATTTGTGTTGGAACAATTTCTAATGCTTGAGGGATTTGAAGTAAAATCATTCTCAAGTCCGCGAGAGGCACTCAATCACTATGAAAACGGAGACCCTTCACTGTATGACGTCGTAATAAGTGACATAAGAATGCCGGAAATCAATGGTTTTGAGCTGTATTATAAAATTAAAGCTATTAATTATAATGTTAAGGTGCTCTTTGCAACATGTCTTGAAATTGCCGAGGAGATTTTAACCTTGATTCCTGAACTACAGCCAGAACAACTAGTCCAGAAGCCAGTGGAGAAAGAAAAATTTATTAAAATAGTGAAAAAAAATATCCACTAAATATACCTGTATTATCATACTCGGTCCCGCAAAAATAAGACAAGATAAATGGCATGATACCCTTTGAACAGTATTGCTGAATAGTTCGAATTGTTTCCTTCATAGCGGAGGGATTCAGGTTACTAGAATTCGGGCGATAATTCCTAATACTCAGTCGAATTGGGGATTTCATTGCACACTGTATCTGGAACATCATATCTGTAATGGAGTGTTGCTATTAGGAGAGGAAAAGGAAATTAGTGTCTTGATTTATTAATAGCTGTGTAACTATATGCTCCTCTCATTACCCAAGATTTACAAGATTGGAATTATCTCGGTGATATCCATAGTTATATTCTCATTTGCTTTATTTTATTACATTCAAACTGTAACAGAGAATACTGTTAGGAGCAATCTCATGACTGACCAGATTGATCGACAGCGGGTAGCTGTAAAAAGTCTTTCTCAACACATAGGCTCGGATCTTACATTGGTTGTGTCTGTGCTTGACGGATTGACAAATTCTATGTACTTTCAGAAAGGAGATATCTATTCAGTAGAAAAGACAAATGGCTTGATAAAAGAAAAGTACAGTTTAATAGATGATATAATAGACAAAGTTTTTGTACTGGACAGAAATGGTATTGTGACTGCAGGTCTATCTCACGCTGGTATGGATAAAAATCTTGGCTCGGATTTTTCACAAAGAGAATGGGTAAAGGAGACCAAACGTACTCAAGCACCAGTGTTTTCTAAAGGTTTTGAAAGACAGAGTATTTTCTCAGTGTATATTGGCGTTCCTATTATTAGTAGGGAAGATGGACATTATGTTGGATTAATAGGTGCATCAATACCAACTGAAAGATTTTTCGCAAGATATGGAAACGTACATGATATTAATACCCAATTCTTAGTTGCATATGATAAGAACGGGACTATACTTGCTGTAGGTGCTGATAGGAGCCTTGTCGGAAAGAATTTTTTTGGTACAACTGTACAGAACTTTATTGGTCACAATGAAATTCTAAACAATCTGACCCGAACTCTTCTTAAAGGGAATGCTGCCAATGCATTATATGATTACGGGAAAACAGAAAGGATCAATACTGGACAACCCATTTTTGTAGATAATAGACCAGCATATTTTGTTCAGATAGTAACGCCAACTAAAACAATTTTTTCAAAGATGTCAGAGACACTATTTACAGAAAGACTAAAGGGCTATTCTCTACTAGTTGCAGTTTTTGCTTCTGTTGGAATCTTGATAATATTTTTACTAAAGTGGAGTAATACTATGGAAAAGGAGGTAGTCAAAAGAACTAGAGCCCTTAACAAATCTAATCTCAAACTAGGTATTATGTCACAACAACTTAGAAAATCTAATCTTTCATTGCAGAATGTCAATGAACAGTTGAGGCAACATGACAAGCTGCAAAAAGAATTCATAAACATGGCTGCACATGAATTACGTACTCCAATTCAACCTATCCTTGGACTTACGGATGTTTTACGAGATAACGTATCTGACTCGCATCAGGCCAAACTTTTGGATGTCATAATGAGGAACGCAAAAAGACTTCAAAGACTATCTCGTGATATTTTAGACGTTTCGAAGATTGAAAGCAGTTTATTAAAGCTTTCCAAAACTCCAGTAGATCTCAATGAGAAAATTAAGACTGTAATAAGTGATATTGAAAATGGTTATGAAAACGAAAGCAATAACAATGTTAAGATAGTTTTTCAACCTAAAGAATCAATCAATGTATTTGCAGATAAAGACAGAATTTATCAAGTACTTTCCAATTTGCTGAATAATGCACTAAAGTTTACTAAAAACGGGACGGTAACCGTAAATACTAGTTTGAAGGATGGTACTAATAATCCTAGTAAGGAAGTAATTGTTACCATAACAGACACAGGTGTTGGTATTTCTCCAGAAATTATGCCAAAGCTTTTTTCAAAGTTTGTTACTTCATCCAATCAAGGTACCGGCTTGGGACTTTTTATTTCAAAGGGTATCGTAGAGGCACACGGAGGAAGAATATGGGCAGAAAATAACCCAAATGGTATAGGTGCAAGATTTTCATTCAGCTTGCACAATACATGACCTTGATTAACTCCAAGAAGCGCAGTATGAACATTACCATCCCAAAGCTTTAGCAGATTTTGCGGCGGCTTCATCCAATGCTTGTTTAGGTTGCTTCGATTGATATAACACCTCATCAAGGGCTTGCCTTAAATTATCAGCTATTTGAGGATATTCTGGTATATTAGGTCTTACACCTTTGAGTTGCAACATGGATATCAACTGGTCATAATATGGGATTGTCCTACTCAGGTTAGCAGAAAATTCACCATTGCCTATAGGTACTTGGGTTGGTAGTAAACCGTACTTTTCAAAAAAAGGTGTAATTATTTTAGGATCCTCCATTATAGTGACTAATTCCCAAGCAAGATCTTTGTTTTTTGATTTATTGGTGACGCTGAACTCCCATCCGCCCATCATTGTTGCGCTGCGGTTCGTTCCGTCTGGAACAGGAAACATAGGTAGAAAGCCAACTTTATGTTCGAATTCTTGCTTTTGCCCAGTTGTATTGACATGCACATGATTCTGTAAGGCCTCTAACATTACTGCAAACTTTCTGTCAAGAAACTCCTTACCCCAATAATGATTCTTCTGAGGCTTTATTCCTGCGTCAAGCTGTGCCTTAATGAACCCTAGTGCTCGAACACCTTCAGAGTTGTTAAAAGTTGGAAACCAGTAGCTGCCCTTCGAGGGATGTCCAGATTTTAGCCCAATTATGTCACCTCCGAGCATCCAGAGATAGGGATAAAAATCTATATCGGGTGAATGACTCGCACCAACAAGGTGTACCCCTTCAATACCTTCTGGCCTAAGAATAGCATTTAGTTTCTTTGCACCTTCAATGTATCCATTCCAGGTCTTCATAGAATTTGGGTCCACACCGGCTTTATCTAGCATGTCCTTCCAATACCACAAACCCCTTACGTCGACTACCGTCCAGATGCCATAAACTTTATCATTATATACTCCTCCATCCCAATTTCCTTCATACCAATCCGCTGATCTTCCCCAACTTTTTGTTAAATTCGTGAGGTCCATTAAATATCCTTTTTCAGCAAACTCTCCAAGCCAAATATGATCTACCGTCAGTATGTCAACTGGGGTTTGATTAGCCATTGATTTTAGAATCTGGTCGTGTAGATTTAGATAAGGAACTGGCCTATAATCCAGCTTTACCTCCAAATCCTTATGTCTCGCCTCTAACTGTTTGATTGCAGGTTGGAACAGCATTTTTAAGAGCCTTGGTGGATCGCCTTGATCATCTAGAATGGCTGTAATTGTAACTTGTTTTTTCTGATTTTCTAATGCAATAGCAACACGAGGAGAAAAAGCTACAAATGTGAGACCTAACATTATAATAATACCGATTGCAAGAATCAATAATTTAGGTAGTCTCACTAGCAATTGATAAATTACCTACTATAAAACTTTTAAATTTCGGCTATACTCGGGTCACAGCGCTTGCTGCTAGGAATAAACATAGGCAAGAAAATAAACTAAGGTACTTACAACGTGGCATTAGAATTATCTTGTTATCATTTTCGACAAGGCATCTAATTTTTCAGAAAGCTCTTAAATATGCTTTACCTGATTTGAGTACTAAACTTCTCTTTTGCCTAATAAGGAGAAAATAATTGCATACATGGATCTATTTCGATACTATAAGGGACGTTAAACTGTCCAGCTTTCTCACCTTCAGAGTCCCATTTCATGGTAATGGTTCCATTTGGGCAAACTTTTGTATATCATTCATGTCTCTATCACTTACATAGACATTTCCTCTTGAATCAAAATTTACGTCATGAGGACGCAAGAATTGGTCTTCAGAAGTACCCTCAGAACCCCTATTTGGATTTAAAACAATAGTCTAGGGAATTCAGTTCATATTTTCCTCCAAAAACCGTCTTTTCCGTTACTAAATTTGGTTCCACCAAATTAAAAGATACAATAGACGTAATGCAGGCCAGGAAGTACTTCAGGCTAAAAAACATCATTATTATTAAACGGCATAAGTGATATGTAAAACTTATACTAATAACGAGGTCAAATAATGAGGGTTGTGCACGCGGTACAATAAAAGCGCGAAAAAAACTGGGCATATCAACGCATTACACCCTACGGTCAACAATAATCGTAATGATCATTTACATTAATTAGTCAAAATATCTGAATTTATTGTTGTATACAACTAGTTTCTCTAATATAGGTCTCGGATATTGCTCGGATCATCCGTATCAACTGATAAAACAAGCCGAAGATTTCTTGGATTAACCTTATTATAATCTTTAACCGCTATATTAGGTCATGCAAATAAAGCTTTATACTCAATCTGAACTTCCTAAATCACTCCTGTCTTTGGTCTCCGACTTGGAATCACTAGGTATAAGATCAAAAAAACTAAATGAATTGAATGATGTCTATGAGGTTAAAAATCTTGTGGAAAACATCAAGCAAACATTATTTCAAGATTATAAATCTAGTTTTCAATAGAATGTTGTAGTATAATCATTCGCTTCTTTTTTAATCCAAATGCCAAAAAATTATTTATAATATTAAGGATACTACAATCACTAAGAAATTATTTGACAAGCAGAGAATGTCAAGTTCTTAATTTAAAAATTATCTAAATATCTGTGCTTCACTCAGAGGAATATGTATTTCGCATGAGTAAATTACACATCATTCAATGTATTTCTAATTAAAGATTAAAAGGGGATTTGGAGTATTATGAATAGAGCCATACGTATTGAACTAACTGAGAGGATTAGATGTCTAATATGCGCAAATTTATATCTATACTTTTATACGAAAATGGTTATTGAATAACGTGTCTCAATATTCAAATTTATCTTGTATGAATTTTGAAAACACGAAGGAACAGGTAGAGTGGATTTCGAAGGTTGACAGTGTATGTAAATCACTTAGAAGTTTGGAAGAAGAATGCTATCTTGAAGACAGACTCAATAAAAATTTAGTTCCTAAATTCAGTAAAATTGGAATGCTTGGTTGTCCAATTTCAAAAAAGTATGACGGCTTAGGATATGATATTCTAACGTATTGTAAAGCGCTAGAAAGAATTGGTGAAGAGGGTAATTCTATGAGAACATTTTTTTCTGTACATACTTCCATAGGACAGATGATTCTGCAAGGATGGGCAAATGAGGATCAAAAGAAGAGGTACTTACCTGCAACAACAAGTGGTAAAAGTATTATGGCCTTTGCATTAACAGAACCGGAAGCAGGAAGCGATCCTTCATCTATGAACAGTGAATACGAAGATGTAGGAGAATCTTATTTACTATCTGGAAAAAAGCACTGGATTGGAAATGGAACTATAGGAAATGTAATTACAACATATGCTCGTGAAAAGACTACAGGGAAGATCTCTGCCTTTATTGTAGATATGAATTCGTCTGGTGTTAGAAAGAAAGAAATGAAAAACAAAATGGGACTTCTTACGATAAAAAATGCTGAAATTTATTTCGAACACTGTCGCATACCAAAACAAAACCTACTTGGTGATATAGCTCAGGGGCTGAACATTGCTTACAGCGCATTAATTGATGGGAGGTTAAGTGTTGCAGCTGGCTCCATCGGAGTAATGAAAGATTGTCTTAATGAAACCTTGCGTCACAGCAAGTCAAGATCTCAACATGGATCTCTATTAGCAAAAAAACAGTTAATTCAACAACACATTTCAAGAATTGTTGTAGGTATTGAAAGCTCAAGATGGCTTACTTATAGGGCAGCGTCTGCCAGACAGAAATTGCATGATTATGTTGAACAATTCAAATTGGAGCAAGAAGGATGGCAATCGAAACTAAATCGTGATAACAAAATTTACTCTACATTAAGGAATGATGCTGATAGGTTAACTGCCATTGCTAAATTCCATGCTACAAATACTGCATTTGATTGTGCAAACAGATCATTACAGGTATTTGGATCTTTTGGTTACCAGAAAACATCACGTGTGGCAAAACACTTCCTTGATTCTCGTGCAACCATGATTTATGAAGGAGCAAATGAGGTGTTAGAACTCAAAATTGCTTCAGAAGTTTTGGGAGATAATTTCAAAGCATACTAGTCAATAATTTATTTACATTAATCTGTCATCAAATGATTCTATTTATTATACTCATTTATAGTATCACTTATTAAAGAAAAACCTTTCATAGCCTCCTCCTCATTAATAATTAATGGCGGCATTATTCTAATTGACTTCATTCCTGCAGGGAGTACTAGGAGACCCTTCTTAAACAAATTGTTGATTATGACATCTCGTGTGATTTTTGTATCAAATTCCAGACCAATCATCAATCCAATCCCTCTGGCATCAATAAGTCTATTGATACCAACAATGTCAACAAAATTTTTTAGTAACATATCACCAATCTTTTGGGAATTAGATAAAAGATTATTGTTGAGAATGATCTCTATTATCTTAGTACCAATCGCCATATCGATTCTGCTTCCTCCTCCCCACGTGCTTGAAAGAACTCCTGGTTCAGGAGGATCGTAATTCTTATCGTATATGGTGGCGCCGACTTGTAAGGCTTTTGCAACTGTCATTATGTCTGGTTCTACTCCATAATGTTCATAGGCCCACCACTTTCCTGTTCTTCCCATCCCACTCTGAACTTCATCAAAAATTAAGGGGACTTTATATTCATCTGCTAATTTTCTAATAGTTTGAATAAATAATTTACTTGCTACATTTAATCCTCCTTCTCCTTGTATAATTTCAGTTAAAATGAAGGCCACCTTGTAATCTTTTAGAAGAATCTCTAATTGATTAATTTGAGGGTCAGAATCACTTGTACAAAATTTAATTCTCTTAACTGGTAATTCTGGAAAGTTTGTTTTCTGTATTTCCTTACTCAGTGTGAAGCTCAGGGCACCAAGTGTTCTACCGTGAAAATCACCATTACAAGCTATTCCTGGAAGAGGACCCATTTTCTTATAAGCTATTTTTATCGCGTTTTCCACAGCCTCCGCTCCACTATTTATGAAAAAAACTTTGGAATTCTTCTTGCTTATTGAAAGAAGCTTGCTTGCAATATCAAAATGCTCTTCACAATAAAAGTCTTGACCAGCTATTTTATGGACTCCCCTTCCATTATTACAGTACTCCTTTATTGCCTCTAAAATGTCGGGATGGGAATATCCCAAAGGACAGGACCCAATATTGGATGTGAAATCTAAGTACTCAATTCCATCTATATCCTCAATTACACATCCTTTGCCCGTTTTAATGACGAGGGGATATGTGAAGGTAGAATCATATGCGATTTTTTTGAATTCATCTACTAATTTTCTTGCTTTTGGGCCAGGGATATTCGTCATAAATAATGATTTCTTCTCCGAATAAATAAGATTTGTATATAGCGAAGCCAACTTGTATCTTCATTATGAGAATTTATTTTTTCTTAATCTCCATGTCAAGGGTTTAAACTCGACTTAAACTATTAAATTTTAGGGAACATCCAACCTTATCTTACTTCAAATTCAATAGCACAATATCAATAGGTTCTTAAAATTCCCAAGTATTTGGATTAGATTTTTCGTGGTTTTCTATAATCGCTTGTATTCTTCCACCATATTTTCTTTTATACTCAGATTTGCATGAAGAGCAGCAAAAGAATCGTTCATAGTTTACAAATTTAATGACATGTGGAGAAGCAGCTATGATTCCATGACAAAAATCACAATCCAGCTGGATACAAACACCTTCCTTTATCTTTTTGACAGGTTGATTTTTGGTAACAGCATTTTGTAAATTCATCGTAGTACTTTTTTCAATTTTTCGAAAATCAATAATTGGTTGCACTCCGCGAATAAATCCCACATTTACTAATCTTTCAAATCTTGCTTTGACGGTGGGTGTAGTAATTCCAGTTTCGCGAGAAACTTGACGAAATGATTTGCGACCATCCTTAAATAGCGATTTCAATATAGAGATGTCATATTCATCTAGTTCAAGGGGCACTAATAACTAATAGCTCACTTAGCAATATTAAATTTCCTGTAATTTGATTCTATTTTGAAAGAACATCTACTCTATGAAGTAGAGTATTATGTCAAGAGATTTGGGGGAAGTTACTATTGCCAATAAAGCATCACTAGAAATTGCTTATACATACTAGTCGTGTCTTGCCACTATGTTGTATATCTTTCCTTTATGATCTATAAATCTATGCTCGCATTCGTTTCCTTCAACTGGTTTTAACACATTAGCAGAGACACAAGCAAAAAGGTAATCTCCTACCCTGATTGGACCAATTTCGGGAGTCTTATCAAAATCCAGTGGGACCTTTATTATATTGTCCTTTGATTTTTCTAGCAACTTTTGTGCATCTATTATCTTATACTTAAATTCTCCTTTAATCATCGCAACCACGCCGATATCCTTTAGATGCTTTTTACCAGCAAGATCTTCTATCCAAACCACAATA
>DATBHO010000014.1:0-16973 GCA_036557405.1 Nitrososphaeraceae archaeon | reverse complement strand
TAATAAGAAAGTATACATCGATCCCTACAAATTGAGTAAAAAGTACCAAAACATCTTTGATGCTGATCTTGTGCTTATAACCCACAATCATTTTGATCATTTATCAATAGAGGATTTGAAAAATATCATTAATGAAAGAACAGTTATTGTTTCTGCTCAAGAGTGCCTATCTCAATTGAAATCTCTAAAAGTCAAAGAATCAATTGGGATTGATCCCCGTGACGATGTGAGGGTGAATGATTTAAGAATAGAAACAGTTCCGGCATATAATGTGGACAAGGATTTTCATCCAAAGAATGACAAAAAAATTGGTTTCATAGTTGAATTTGGTAATGATCGATTATATCACACTGGAGATTCCGATATAATTCCAGAAATGAAGGACACAAAACCAAGTGTTGTACTAATACCTGTTTCCGGAACTTATGTCATGACAGCTGAGGAAGCATCCAAAGCAGTCAATGAATTAATTAATCCTAAAATTGCTATTCCGATGCATTATGGTACAATTGTAGGTAATAAAGAAGATGCGATACGATTCTCACAACTGGTCACAGTATGTGAAACAAAGATATTGGAATCAGAGTAGCAAATATTCTTTGCAAAAATTAAAACTTATATACGATCTGTTTTTCTAATATCATTGAAAATGGCAGCTAAAAAGAAATCGAAGTCTGCTAAGAAAGGAACCAAAACAACGAAAAAGAGGTAATACTTTCGCAGTCACAGTTCGGTCTAATTCCCCCCCTCTTTTGTTAGAAACATTATAACAAAATTCTGTTTACAAATAGATTGGCGTCCTTATTTTTACAAGTGTGTTATCCCAATTTTTTCCAGTACGTTAAAAAATGAGTGCAATCAACAAGCATTATTATGTTATCTGAAGATAGGGTTTTGTTTCATGTGGGAAATTACAATTTTAATGTACGGCATTTGTTGGTTATTGCAGTATTAGTTATTGCATTTACAACAGCGTTCATCATGCGTTCTTTCCCAATTAAATATGGTTTTTATTTAAATGAATTCGATCCGTATTTTGATTATAGAGCAACCAAGTATATCGTGGATAATGGTCTGGATGCTTATCTGAAATGGCATGACAATATGTCATGGTATCCTGAAGGTCGAAACATTCCAGAGACATCACAGGTGGGATTACATATAACAGCTGCTTATCTCTACAAGATCTTTGGAGGGAATAGTTCTATTTTAGATTTCACAATACTATTACCAGTTGTCGTAGGATCTTTAACCACAATTGTTGTCTTTGCACTAGTAAGGTCTCTAGGTGGAACCACAGCGGGACTATTTTCCGCATTATTATTTGCTTTCACTCCAGCTATTATTCAACGTGGAAATTTAGGTTGGTTCAAATCTGAACCTCTTGGTTTGTTCTTTGCACTTTTGGCTTTGTACTTACTTATCTCCGCAATGAAACATAAACCCAAAATTGCTATTATAAAAGCTATAGTTGGTGGTTTATTATTAGGTCTTGCCAATGCCTCATGGGGTGGCATTCAATACTTTAGTATTCCAATTTCATTATTCTTTTTTGCAGTAACTTTTTTGAGAAATGATTTAAAGACTCCACTAATTGTTGCAATTTTGTTCACAGCTGCTGCGTTATTATCAGCGGGTTTGTCTCCGAGACCTGGGATTTCATTTGTATTCGGACTTCCAGGCATTGCCCTCATAGGTGGTACAATATTTCTGATAATATCATCAGTTGTGAGGAAGTTAAGTTCATCGAATACTTTCATAAGAAACAATTGGATCTTACTTGGAGGTTTCTTTGCAATTGCCATTGGGATAATCCTATCTGGAAGTTTTCATGGATCCTCATTTAGATATCTAAATGCAGTTAATCCATTTCTTTCTTCTCAAAATCCTCTAGTAGAATCCGTTGCGGAGCATTTCACCCCCACTTTGGTAGAGTATTTCACCGATTATTCAATTCTAATTATGTTTGCTGGATTTGGGGCATTCATGGCATTTAGACACAGAAATGACATGTCCTTTTTTGCATTAATCATTGGAATAACTGCAGTCTACGTAAGTGCTACATTTGCTAGATTACTTGTATTTTCATCAATTGGAATCATATTATTAGCTGGATTGGGCCTGTATGAAATTACCAGTAGTATAATCAACTATAGGATCTCACCAGAATCCTCACATAAAAAGAAGAAAAGGACAGAAGGCGAAAAAGTTACTCATATGAATCAATCATTAAAAATTGTCTATTCAATAATACTTGTTCTTTTAATTTCAATTCCTGTTCTGGACAATGGGATATTATTCCCACAAAATTCAAATTGGATAAGTTCTGCTGACATTCCCCCATCTATTGCAAATGGTGGTACTGGATTTAGAATCAAGACCGGTGATTGGATAAATGCATTGGATTGGATCTCTGCTAATACATCATCTAAATCAGTAATTGCATCTTGGTGGGATTATGGCTACTGGATAACAACATTAGGAAATAGAACAAGTTTGGCCGATAATGCCACAATTAACCAAACTCGTATAGCAACAATTGCAAAGATGTTTATGGATCAAACTGAGAATGGTATTAAAATTGCAAAGGATCTAAAGTCAGACTATATTGTCGTATACATTGTTGGACAGAGATTTACCGGAATCAATGGTAGTGAGCTGTATGTATTAGGTAACGGCGGAGACGAAAGCAAAAAACAGTGGTTTATACGAATTGGGGGATTTGATGAAAATAAGTATCTTGAACAAGATGGTTTTACACCAACCCAGTTCTTTTGGAATAGTACATTACTCGGACAATTGATTCCTTTCACTCCTGTATCTTATATATTAAATGGTGCCCCATCAAGCCAATATCAACCAGGAGCAACTGCGATTTATTCAAAAGACGTCAAATACCCTGAAAATGGTAATGCAGAACAACCCCTAAAATTGGTTTACTCATCAGCTAGCTTCAACAGTAACAGACCGGGTCTGTTCTTCGCCGTATTGATATACCAGGTGAACCATAATTATATACCTAAAACCACGTCGGACCCATATCACGAGGTAATTGATAAAGGGAAATTTTCATTAAACACTACCAGGTCTAGTATCAATATGAAATCAACTAATGAATCTAAATTAGCTGTGATAGATACAACTCAGGGACCTATAACTATTGAATTCTTTCCAGATGTAGCTCCTATGCATGTCTCAAATTTTGAAAAACTTGCAAGTTCTGGGTTCTACAACGGCACCGTATTCCATAGAATCATCAAAGGATTTGTAATTCAAGGCGGGGATCCAAATACAAAAAATATCACAGATAAGGCTGCGTGGGGAACAGGTGGTCCAGGTTATAAGATCAAGGCGGAATTTAGTAACATGCCACACGATAGAGGAATCGTTTCCATGGCTAGATCATCAGATCCAGATAGTGCGGGCTCACAATTCTTCATTGTTTTAAATGATTCTAGATTTTTGGACAACCAATATACGGTGTTTGGTAGAGTTGTAAATGGGATGGATGTGGTTGATAAAATTGCTGCATTACCAACAATTCAAAATGATCAACCGCAAGATCCAAATTTAGCCAAAATTCTTTCGATAAAAGTAGTAGATAGAAATTCTACAAATTTGAAAAATTGAACAGGTGATAAATTGACTTCAAAAGTGGTTTATGTCATCAGTGCAGCGTAAATGAACGGTAACAGTGTGGTTGCCTCTCCATGTATTGTTGTTTGCTTTGCTTTTCCCTTTACTTTTCCCCACGAAATTGCTTCTGCGACTAAAGCGCCGCTCAAACTACCATCCCATTCAGAAGCTGTTGTTATAGATACTGCATAATCCAGCCCTCCTCTAAACTGATTCCACCATAGTGTATGATGTTTCGAAATCCCTCCACCGATGATGAAAGCCCCAGTTTTGTTTGCATCATAAACCAAGTCTGATAGTCTGGTTTCATCCAAGAGTATGTTTACATTAAAGTCCTTGTGTTTCTGATAAAAGAACCAGATTTGGCTTCCAACCGCGCCATCTACAATACCTGGAACTATGACTGGAATATCATTCTTATTAGCCCAATACAAGAACGAACTCTCATCTAGAGTGCTCCCTATCTTCTTTGTCAATTCAAAGGTAGATACACTATGTATTCCTTTTTGGTACAGATCGTTTAAACAATCCTGTACCTTTTTTTCAATTACTGGACCATAATTATTTTGCGGTACAAGTACATTTCCCAGTCTATGTATATTCTTCTTATAAAGCAGGTTATCATCCATCCGAAAGTCTCCAGAGTAGTATTTTGTGCTTGTTCGTGCTATATCATGGTCTAATGCACCGCATGTCGTAATGACACAATCAAACATCTTACGTTTCAACATATCCTTGATAATACCTCTTGCTCCAGTTGAGATTATTGATCCTACAAATGACAAGAATTTTGTACAGTTCTTGTCATTTGTCATCGCACGAATTATTTTTATTCCATCCCAAAGATTTTTAGATTCAAAACCACCAGAATTAGCCATTCCATCAATTAGTAAAGAAATAGAACTTGATTCAATTCTGTAATCGCGTACTGAATCACTCAAGATATTCTTATATAGTCTCTTTGTCCCTTTTGATTTCAATTTCGTACAAATTAGTTTCTAACCATATATTACTATTATCTGTTTCATAGGAAATAATAATTATACAATATAATTTTGATATATTGATACTCTCTCCGAATTATGAACTGGAGATAGTATTCACACTAAGCTTTGCAATTTTTAGTCACATTATTATAATCATAATTTGGTATATTGTCAGATGCGTGTTAGATATTGGCGTTTAGGTGTAAATGACCTTCTAAATTCAACATACCCTACCGAAAAGGCTAATCATTGGGACATTAAATGTCTACAAGGAGAGTACGAACACTTTGGAGTCTTTTGGTTTAGATACGGAACTCCTTTTGATAAGGAATTGATAAATGGCATATGTTTCTACTATAACGACATACCTCAAGAAAAAATTCAAAAATTGTTAGATTTTCTGCAAGAAAAGTATGGGGGCAAGGCATTATTTAGGCATAGTCGAGTTTTTCTTCAAGGTTCTAGAGAATTTAGTGATAAAGGTGAAATAGCTAATCTTGCAAACGAAATCAGTATTAAATTCAATGGACCGGTAGAAATTACACTAGAATTTGAAAAAGTTACTCCAGAAGAGCAGGAACAAAATGTCTTTAATTTTCCTTCGGGTAAAGCACTTCCAATCACTGGTTCAGACTAGTATAAGCAACATTAAGGATTCTCAGGTCAAATTGATAATAAAATGCAAGTTAGCTCTCATTTTTATCTTCAAGTATGGATTTTATTTTCTCCCTTAACTTTGATATACTGACGGGTTTACTAATAAAATGGGTAACATCGACCGATGGAATAACCTTGCTGAATTCTTCTTTGTTAATTTCAAAAGCAGTAATAAATGCAATCTTCATATTAGGATCATTTTCTTTTATGCGTCTATACAGCTCAAACCCATTTATTTTAGGCATTCTAATGTCAGTAATTACAAGATCGTAATATTTTGGAGGATGATTTTGAAAATTATTTATGGCCTCATCACCTTTTGAAAAAGTTTCAACCGTAAAATCATTTTTTGACTCTAATCCTCTTTTTATGACCGAAAGGATGTCAGATTCATCATCCACAATCATTATGCGCGGTGCCGAATCAATTTTTTTACTTTCTGTCATATGTCAAAATTTGATATAATTATCATATATATTAAGTGTTTACGCATCATTTAGCACAATCGTGTAGTTATTTTGTCGATTCAAAATATTGCTTAATATGTAAAAAATGGTAATTCTCAAAATTGGAATCCTCATTTGGAGAAAATTGATATATCCAAAAAAATAACGACATAAAAATGACTGAAAAATCAACCTGGTTGAGCCTCTTACAAGAGTCAAAAATCAAGGAATTTAATGAATGGAGAATTGCCAACATCTTTGTGAAGATTGATCTGAGTGGAATGAATTTTTCAGGTGGAGATCTTTCAAATGCTTACCTAAACGGCATCAAGTGTAACGGAACAGATTTGTCAGGATGTAATTTACAAAAGGCCAATTTTGCCCAATCAGAAGTTATGGAAACAAATTTTGAAAACGCCAATCTGACGAATGCAATATTTATTTACGCAATTTTGAAAAATAGTAATCTAATGAATGCCAATCTGACCGGAACAAACTTTATGTGGTCAGATTTGAGAAATTGCGATTTGCGTGGATCAAAATTTAGCAAAACGATTTTTGTTGAAGCAAAACTACAAAATGCAAAATTAGATCCATTAGACAATGAATCTGTTTATCTTAAGTTTGCAAAATTAGAATAAAATACCTGTTTTAATTGTAGGATGAAGATAATAGACTTGATATAACGAAACTCCAAAATAGATTAATACGAATGAAATATCTAGATAAATTGGTTGGAAGTAGATAAGATACGAACTTTAAAGTTACTAACTAAATGGTCTTTAAATAGAGCAGTAGGCAAACGAAGGCCACTTGTAGCTGTTTTCAGCTTAACTCATTATTGCAATTTTTATTGTCCTATGTGTCCTTTTGGTGACTCCAATAAAGAAGGTCAATTAAAACTTGTTAATGAAAGGGACCTTACTACAGAACAATGGAAAAGTATTTTCGACAAAGTCTCAAAATATTGCGTGTGGTCAATAATCGAGGGTGGAGAACCTACGAGTCGACCTGATTTTATGGATCTTGTAAGTTACCTTCATAGTATTAATTTGCCTACTTCGTTGATCACAAACTGTTCACTTTTACACACTGGGGATCTTGAAATGCTAAGACGTTATATTCAATTTATTACTTGTAGCATTGACTCAGTATATGAGGGACCATATTGTAAAGTACGTGGTGTATCAAGCAAAACTTTTAACAAGGTTATGGAAAACATCGAACTCCTTAATCAAAGTAACATTTCACACTATTTCAATAGCGTAATTACAAAATTTAACACCGATGAATTTATTGATCAAAGTTATTTTGATAAAGCTAATGAACTTGGTTCAAAATCGGTATCATTAACTTTTGTAGAAGATAGGGCTGATGTACCGTACTCGTTATTGCCTGATAGAAAAACAATGATAAAGGTCTGTGAAAGCATTTTGGATTATGGGAAAAAAAAATCTTTCCCTCAAATAATGATCCCACCAGAGTATTTTGAACAAATTATCAATTATGGGCGTACGACTTTTGATGAATGTGGAGTATGGAAGAGCACTTTTGTGAATGCGGACGGTACCGTAATGGTACCTTGTTGGAAATTTAACAAGTCTGAGAACACTTATAATTTGCTCGAACAAACCATCGAGGATGTCTGGAGCGCGCCCCAATGGGATATAGCTAGAACTTGCCACGACTGTCAAGTACTTGGATGTATCTGGTATTCTTCACAACCCATTACAACCTTTGCTAAAAATTATATGAACGGGTTATCAAGAATAATCAATCAACATAAGCCAGATTTACTGCGCTGAGTAAATAATTGAACTTTGATAAGGCAATCTGTAGCTTAGGCTGGCCCCCTTCAACTACAAGACTTGTTCTACACGTATATTCAAATTATCATTCTCGTCATACAATTCTCCTATCGCTTTGAATTCTCTTCCTTTTCTTATTAGATCTCTTGGACCGCCATAATCATAGCGATGCAAATTAGCACGCCATTTACCATTCACAAGTACAATTGCTTTACCGATTACGACCTTTTCAATTTCAATGTAATAGATCTGTCCCCGAATTTTTGCTCTGGTTTCAGAAAAAATTACGTTCTTGCCAATGATTTTTATTTTTTCCAATTTTTCAAGCATCTTTAGCGCTGCGGCTATAAGTGAATCGTCTCCACCTAGTACTTTTTCAATTGTTTCAATGTCTAATCCTTTGTTTCCTATAATAGATACGACAGAATATATCTTCCTCGCAGTTTGTTCCACTTTTCTCTTAGATTGCTCAATTGCATGGTCATCTTTAGAATGTGAAATTCTATTACGCAAAGCTTTTTTATTGTTTGACGATAGTGATTTTATTTCTGTTCCACCCTCGATTTTATCAAAAAATGAATCAAGATAATCAATCTCATATTTTGTCATAGGACTTCTTTTTATGGGATTTCTATGAACTGGTTTGAGTTTTAGATTTGTATTAATGGAAGAAAGAATCGAGTTCATTTTTTGGATTTTTTTTCTACTTACGTCAAGATAGCGTTGGTCAATTGTATCTTTTGTTGCAAGAATTAGCACTGAACCAATATTTTTTCTCCCAGTTCTTCCTCTTCTTTGAATGTGCCTTATTTCACTTGGTATCGGTTCGTAAAATACAACTAGGTCAACCTCTGGAATATCGAGTCCCTCTTCTGCAATAGAAGTTGCAACTAATACATTAAAGTCTCCTTTCTTAAAATTTTCCAATATATTGTTTTGTTCTACCTGCTTCATTCCTGGGTCACCTTGTCTGGTAGATTGACCTACGAACCCGGATGCTTTGATCTTGTTTTTGTTCAGCAATTCAACTAAATGTTGTACAGTGTCTCGATATTGAGTAAAGACAAGAACTCTAGATTTTTTTTCTAAAACAGAATCGGTTAAATTACTATTCTCATTCAAATTAAACTGAGAATCAAATCTTTCTTTTAGATTTTTAATAAGGTATTCAATCTTTGGGTGTTCTATTTCCAATTGTTCAATGAGCTGTTTTATTTCTTTCATTCTATGATCGTTTAGTAACATTCTGTGGCTCTTGCTTTCTTCTAATTGCTTTCTATTCAAAAAAGTCTCAAGTGAGTAAAATCCTTGACTTTCCATCAATTCGACACAATACATCAGAGATAATGCCACTGATTGTTGCATTAGCGCAAAGTACAATGATCGACGCTCATCTCCTAATATACCGTTCAAACTTTGTCTAAGCTGATCACCGAGAGAAATCAGATCTCGCTTAAAGATCCATCTCGAATTTTTTTTTATCATATTTTTGGTAACTAACCAATTCAGTTTTTCATCCAACATTGTCTTCAAGATAGATCTAATATATTGATACTCTGAAGGAAGATCAAACCATCTCCATTTTAGATCTATCCTATTTATGTACCGTTTTACGTCATCGTCTTCTTCAGTTTTATAATCCAAACGTTCAACGAACAAATTGTTACATATTTCTTGAATCTTGTTTATTTCCGACCCGGGGCTCGCAGTTAATCCGAGAATTACAGGGTAGGAGCAATGTTGTAGGTATTGTTTTGCTATAAAAGTATATGCATAATCTTTCACCGCGCGATGTGCCTCATCAAAAACAATCAAAGAAAAATCTTTTAGGCCAAGTCTCCCCTCTATGATATCGTTTTTTACCAGTTCGGGGGTAGAAAAAACAAGTCTTATCGACTTCTTATTCCACACAATAGTTCTTGCATGTGGAGGTATTTTTCCGGTAACCATAGCAACCTGGTCATCAAATAATTTTATGGATGATACAAATGAATTTCTGTGTTGATTCACAAGCGGTCTTGTCGGTGCTAAGATTAGAATTCTCTTCTCTCTGTTATTATAAAGAGTATTAATGCAAACAAGCAAGGATATAATTGTCTTACCCAATGCAGTAGGAAGAATTACCAGAGTATTCTTTGTCATTGCCGAATTTGCAATCTTATTCTGATATTCTCTAAATTTCAGATTATTTTTCCTAAGAAGAGGGTGGATAAAGTAAGTGGTTTGTTTGTTTAATGACATGTATTCGCTATTTCCATCAATTGAGGGTAGAAGTAAATTCAAAAAGTGAATTAAGCACCGAAATTAAAGTTCTTTTAGTATCACTTCTATCATCATTATTTCCTTCATCAGATCTCAAATACGTCAGTTTGAGAAGATATTGGTTTTGTCTTTTTTTCTGGATTAACCTCGTCTATACTAGCAGCAAGCTGAACAATTTTTACGTTATTAAGAATATTGCTTATCTGTTCTAATTCGGAACGAGATTTAATTAATATTCCACGTTTTTTTGTTGCCACCCCTGATGTATCAACTGGATTAATTTCTATAGCAATGTAGGGCGGTCTGCTTTTGAATTCGGGCAGTTTAAGTAAAAATACTCCGGGTATACTGGTAGCTTTCTTCTCCCAATCTTTACCTTCCTTTAAAAATTGAGATAATCTTTCGTCTGCCATGCATAATTATTCTATTAGGCTATTTTTAAAACCTACGATATTGTGTAAAGATTGCATTACAGAGGTTAGTTTTAGTCATTTGCACTACTACCAATAATCATGTAGACTATTCAATAGCACCTTATGTGCTTAATGGTTTATGTCAAACCGTGTATTCAATTTTTGAAATCCAAGTGAACAGCATTTTTGCGTCATATTTCAAGCGCAAGGGCAGATAATCTTTCTTTTTTCTTATTCTGAATCTATGTTTCCCCAATTAGGAAACACATTTAAGCTTACAGTATAAAGAGTTTAGCAGGATTAAACTTTTGAACATCTAGCATAGAATCTACAGTAGTCACTCAAATGAGGTGGTCTTAAATTTAATCAAAATCTCGAAACTAACCCTATGTTACATATTTTTAAATAGGAAATTCAATGGAGGTGGTATCCAATTCAAGTATAGGAATATAAATTGAATGCGTATCAATTCCAATCTTTTCAACAAAGTTATATTCTCCGGTTAATTGTTTCAATTCAATGAATTTCATTTTTGGTTTTTCCTTCTCAACAATGTAATGGACTAATGCGCCGCCCAAAGCCCCGGTTTCAATAAAGAGAATTTCTTTTGTCTTATGGGTTATGTGATAAAGCATAGGAGTTAGTCCTAAAGCAGACTGGGAAGAGAAGAGTATAACTTTTAGCATATCGCTCAGGTTTTTATATTTTAGATATATTATTGAGGATTCATCCTTTGTCATATCAATGATACAAAAGATACTTGAATTTCTTTGTATCGTTTTTATTCTGAAGCTAAATTCAAGGTTTTCCTACTTTATAAGTATGAATAAGAATAACAGGAATTGCACACCAATTATACGCACCTTTGATGTGATGAATCAGATTATCGCTGAGAAAACAGTAAAGAATTAGAATGAATTTCAGAGATAATTCGAATTAAATTACTATGGTTCAAATATAGGATTGTGCATAATAGCATAAAGTTAAGCAAATGATTGAAAGGAAGTTATTATTAACAATCTCATTTTTGGTCTTAATTGCAATTGTCTCTTATGTAACTTTTAGTTCTACTAGGTTAGTTTCGGCACAAGTACCGGCATCTCAAAACTCTACCAAACAGAGTTCTATGCCACTTCCAGATCTCTTCTCAAAGGTTCAAAAATCTGTGGTACAAGTAACTGAGCGTGATAACTCCAATGAATTGGGATCGCGATTAGGCTCGGGATTTGTCTACGATAAAGATGGCCATATAATCACAAATTATCATGTCGTAACATCAGGGACCAATAATAATAATAATGAATTGCAAGTTACTTTTCTAGACGGTAATGTTTATCCTGCGGACCTTGTCGGCTTTGATCAATTTGCAGATTTGGCAGTCATCAAAGTAAAGAATATTTCACCTGATAAACTTGCGCCTCTGCCCTTGGCCAATTCCTCTTCCTTGAGAATTGGCGAAACAGTTGTTGCAATTGGAAATCCATTTGGACTGTCAGGTTCAATGACTCAAGGAATAGTAAGTGGCTTGGGTAGGTTATTGCCATCAAATGAGAATGCAGATAATATTGAAGGAGCAGGATCATCATATTCTATCCCAAATATTATACAAACTGATGCTGCCATTAATCCAGGAAATTCTGGAGGTCCTCTTATTGATACCGAAGGTAGGGTAGTTGGAATCAATACAGCAATTTTTTCGAATACTGGGGTCTACTCTGGAGTTGGTTTTGCCATTCCCTCTAACACCATTAGTAAAGTTGCAACTTCCCTTATCCAAAACGGTTCATACCACCACCCGTACATTGGAATAGTCGGTCTTAGTCTTACACCAGATTTATCCAAACAGATTGGATTGAATCAGACAAAAGGATTCCTAATAACTAGTATCACGAAAGGCAGTCCGGCTGACAAAGCTGGTTTACGAGCAGGATCAACTACAACTACGTATAACGGAAGGGATGTCGACGTGGGAGGAGACGTTATATTAAAAATTGATAACATAGATGTATCAAAGATTGATGATATTCTATCATATCTTGAAAGTCAGAAACACGTCGGAGATAAAGTGCATCTTACGGTTCTCAGAGATAATGCAATTAAGGAATTAGACCTAATACTGGGAGAAAGGCCCAATCAACCGAAAATCAATTCACCAATGAATGAATTTTCTAATAGACTACCATCACAGAATGACAATAATAAAAGTCCGGAAGATCTGTATGACGAGTGTGTCGGTGTTGCTGGAAAAAGCCTATGTGACTTTCTATTCAAAAAGTAATGTTACTAGATAGTAGTATGAGATAGTGACTATTTATACTTTTTTTCTAACTTTCGAAAATTAAATTATTAAATCTTAACCAGGTTTTTCTGATTTTATATACCACTTTCCGGAACGCATTCCTAATACAATAGTTCCAATAAAGTTACCTTTCTTGTAGACTTTAGCAAATTCTTTTCCAAAACCAAAAAATGAAATCAAAAGGTTATCTTTCTGGTGGTAACCTGATTCTATGACTTTCATACTAAGTTTAGTACTTGCCTTAATAATTATCTTACGTGCATCGGACCAATTTCCGTGCCATGACATTATTTCAAAATCACCAAAATTCTTTGATGAGATCCGATAACCTTCTAGTTGCACCTTAAAATCCATTTTTCTCTCTTTTGAGTATAAATTCATCCATTCTACAGCTCTAATCCCCATTCCGTTTTCGACTCCGAAACTGTCGGTACCAGCCAATAATCTAATTTTGAAATCAATAATTTTAAACTTTTAAAATATAATTATTTCGCAATAGAAAATCATATGGTAATTGATCAATAATTCGAAAATTCGCTATCAATAACATCATACTAGCAATATATCATAAAGATTTAGCTTCCCAAACGAATCTGAACATTCCTACTTCAAGATACTAGAAACGAATGATTTAGACTAGATAAATAGTCTTTTATAGACTTTTACTTATATACTACGTCATTGTCCGAACCTAGACTACTTAGACAAGAACAACAGGATGAAGATCAAGCTTATTTTAACTTCATAAATTCGATCAAGTCTGAGGCAACAAAGTCAGTATATCAGACTTATCTCAAGAATTTTATGGATTATTGCGGTTTGGCTAAATTGTGCGACTTACTGAAATTAGACGTTCAAAACAGCATAATAAAATATCTAATAGCGTTAAGAGAAAAAGGATTATCGTCTAATTCAATTTCAGTTAGATTGAATGCAATATTTCATTTTTATGAAATGAATGATGTAGTTTTGAATGTTATAAATTATCTTTAATAATTAATATCATCTCAAATCACATATCCAATGCTTTATTTCGACTAGTGTAGATTTTATATCATCTCACCGAACCCGAAGTTACGATGTACGAAGAGATTCATGTAAATATTTTCATTTTAATTTCAAGGATATCACTAGTGATATGGTATTCTATCTGAATCCCACCTCGTCTGGACTGCCTAAATGCAAGGCTATTATTTAGATGATTTAGTAACGATGCTAGCTGCAAAGATCTAGACTAAACCACAAAATTTTATTCCCAATTATCCAAGAGCTTTAAACAATAACTACAAACAGGATATCCAGTTTCTTCTTGATATTCCGTTTTGCATCTCTTACAGATTTTCACCTTCTGTTTGGACATAAACTATCTATACTCTATTAAAGTTAAGAGCAGTTGTAAAAAGACCTTTTGAATGGATGATGATTTAATAACTCTGAAATGCAGATTCTAGTTTTTCAATATTAGTATCCTATTTCCTATCTCTACTAGGCACTTTTTTCATCGTGATGAAAGCAGGTAAAATCTCTACACCAATAACAAAACCCGCAATTTGGACAGAACGGCTTCGAACGCGTTGGATGAAAATTGCTGTAGCAATTAAGGCACTCCATTACAATTTCACATAGATGAATATTAAAGTTGGTCCTCATTAATAAGGAAAAAGTGTAGAGCTTCAGTCCTCACATAAGTTTAAATCCAACTGTTAAAACTAAGTAAATTCCAAATATTATTACTAAAATATTATATGTATGGAAATATCAGCTATTCTATCTGACTATGATGGAACTTTATCTCCCACAAGTTATTTAGATTCTGACAATGAAACTGAAAGTCTAATTTATCAAAATCAAAATGACTTGGATAGAGTATTGTGGGAAATATCTGGGAAAAGACTAATTGCAATAGTTTCTACGAAACATTTCAATTTTCTACATGATAGAACTAGATTTGCAAATATTATTTGTTGCATGATGAGTATCGAAACTATTGTTTTAAAACATATCCAGTCATCTGTATGCTATAAAAATAACTGTGTTCAGAAATCAATCATAAATACAGACCACGAAATTCTTAGTAGGAATTATCAAAATTTGGTATCAATAACTGACAAGGTTTCTATGAAATTTAAGGACGTATCCATTTATAGGAAACTTACATATAATGGAAATTTGCTGGGCGGCATTACCATAGATTGGCGTAGCTTGCATGATTGGAATTCTATAAGGAATGGGATTGAACAAGAAGTCTTCAAAACAATTGATAAAATTAATACTGACACATCTGAATATTCATTATTCGTCCAGAGATATGCAAGCCACCCATTTATTGATATATACTCTGCGTCATGTTCAAAGGAAATTGCATATGATAACATAGGTAAATTAATCGAGGATGATTCAAATCGTTCTAATTTTAGGAATGGCAATATCATGTATTTAGGGGATTCAGAGAATGACAATCCTGCATTTAAAAAAGCCGATATATCTATAGGAGTTAGGTCAGATGAACGATTAAATCCCAAACTTGATTGCCAATATTTAATTAATTTTAATCAATTACCAAAGTTCTTGAGGAATCTTTTAAAAAATGACTTTAATTTTTCCGAAAGGCTTCTGTAATAGTATTATTGTGAAGGGCTTTTATCAGATAGTATCTACCTCATGAATTGTTACCAAACCGTTATCATCTATCATCCTCTTTAATGCAGGCAATAGTGGTTCGAGCTTTGTTTTTTCATCAATAATCTCTATTATTAGGGGCATATTGATAGTGATACCTTCTAGCTGAATTGTTGACCTTTTCCGTTTTCCAAATCCGTCAACACCAGTCCATACAGTTGACCCAGAAATCTTATTTTGTATCAGAAAATCAATTAACGCTTTATGTAGGCTTTTGCCATTTATTGTATCATTTCTTTTTATCCTAATTGTTAGGCATAACATCCTGATTCTCATATTGACGTCAAATCCGAATTATACCTGATACCAACTTCGTTATTATTTAGTTTCATTTTGAGGTGCTATTTGTAATTAAGGAATATTCATCGCTTTGTGCATTGATAGCTATTGATTTAATTTTGTCTGGATTTGCTGTGTAGAATGACAATTCGAATGGTGCTTTTTTATTAGAACTGATGATGTCAGGATTTGTATATGTGTAATCGGCATCAATGACTTTGTGGTTCTTGTCGTAAAATATCCCTGAAACCTTAACAGAATTGGCATTATCTTGACCTTGATTTATTACTTCTCCCAAAACTTTAAAAAAGTTTGATCCTTTAGAGTTACTGCCCACACTTAATTGCAAAGCATCTGGTTTATCTTTTTCAGATTTTTCGATACTGGTAGTTAATGTATATTTACTATGACTAGGTAACTGTTTATCTAAGTGAATATCAAACCCAGACCTGCTTCCAGGCTTTATCCAATATTCACTAGTATAACTGGTGCCTGTTGCTGCTATTAGACCATTCTTGTCATAAACACTTGCGACTAGGCGAAGATCTTCAATAGGATATGTAAAGTTATTTAGAACTTCACCCACTATTCTGTCAGTGAGTAAGGTAGAATTTAATATCTGGGGCTTTGGTTCAGCAGCTTCACTTTTTGTTCCATTAAATTTTGGCGGTAAGATATTCTGGTCAGGAGTAATCTCTATTTGTGCAGATATTGAGCTCGCAAACATCGTAAAAAACAATCCTAATACTGCAAACAATGTGCAAGTAAAAATCATGATTACAAGTGATGAAGGTAATATATAATTTTGAATTCTAATTCTAGACTTATACGTGTATAGGTGACAGCTTAAGGCACACCAACGTTGATATTTAGGTTTATCAACCTTCATATTTGTTAATATCCGTGCAAAATAATTAAATTTAATGTCTGAAAGAGTCTATGCATCTCATGGATTGGTTGAGAAAGTGGTCTAAATCAAAAATTTGAATTGTTTATCGCCTGATATTAAAAGACAAGATTATGTTTTACAGATTTGTAAAGATGGGATAGAATAAGAGTTGGCAGCAGAACAGGAAGCAATAATTCATGTATTGATTTCTCTTTCTGTTCTTCTATTTGCTGCAAAAATATTCGCCGAGCTCTTTAACAAGTTAAAACTTCCAGCTGTTTTAGGCGAATTAGTAACAGGGATAATTGTGGGTCCTATTTTCATTCATATCAAATTTCATTCTTTAACGTCTGGATAAGTTCCCCATCTAGGGCTGTCAATTTTATCTACTTAATTCAATAAACAAAAAAATGGCACCAGAAACACCCAATGCAACAATAAAGCCCTTCCAAAAATCCGTTAAAAAGTCGCTTTTCATTTTACTTGCTATCGCCACGAATGTTATTATCCTTTGCTTGCCGATGGTAAAACTTACGAACGCACTTTCAAAACAGTGTGACACTCTGTTAACTACATGTTACAGCTCTAGAACAGTAATAGGATAGTAGGACATCCTATT
>DATBHO010000013.1:0-22092 GCA_036557405.1 Nitrososphaeraceae archaeon | reverse complement strand
ACAATTTTACTTATGATCTTTGTAATTCCTCTTGAAAATGCCATACCTTTATTTGCCAGCGCAGAGCCTCAAGCAAAAAGCGAAACAGCCGATAATACAAATTCAACATATGCTAATAATAATATACAAGCTCGTGACGTTCCAGTCGCCAAGATGGTATATAAGAATAAGTCCTATGAAATGGCGCCATTCATAGTTCTGGAAAATGAAAATTTGAAAAGACTCAATTTTCCGCAATTACCAGACGACGCCCAACCCGTAGCGCAGATATCACAAGGTGAAAATATTTCTTTTAGTTTTTTAACAAAACCTAGAGAAATTAATGCGTTTTTTGTTGACTATGACGCAGACACAACAGAAATGACTCCCCTTCAGAGAGTAGGAAAAAATCAATTCAGTTTTGGCGATGTGTATGGACCGAATACTTTAGAGCTTAGAGTAATATACCCCGATGGGAAATATGTAACATATACATGTTTGATAGAAGTTAAGAAACCTGAAATAAAAGATCTAGATCTAAGATCTGGTAATAATGGTATTGTGAATAGTAATGATGATTTATATGCAAATTTGCAATCAAATGACCCTGATTCATCTAGTTTCGGTCAGGTATCTCCAACGGGGGAACAGGTATTAAATCAATTTGATAAAAGAGTGAATTTGGGTATTGTTGAAAAGCAAGGAGAACACCCAAGCCCAGATTTCTTAAATAATGATCAGGAGTCAACAAAAAGTTGCGAATATAATGAAATCCCAATATCGGATGTACAAACTAACAGAAACACTAACAATTCCGACATTATCTCTGATAATTCCACACACAACCCAAAATGGACTGCTTTGGATCTGGGTCAACAGCATAATATATGTGGTATTAAGGTAACTTTTGCAAACGAGGACAATGAGATAAAATTCTTCACACTAGAATTTTCAAATGATGGAACAATATACTCAAGCTGAATATTACTCGACAACTGGCACTAACTCACCTTCAGAAATTTACGACCTAAAAGAAGGTCCAGTCAATGCACGATTTGTTAAAATAACTGAGCTGGATATTACCGACTCAATGGACTGGATATCAGACCTTATGGTTTTGGGAAACACCCAACTATGAGATCTTTGCGAAACTTTACTGAACAAAGCTCTTATCTTTAACAGATTGTTGTTTAATTTCATCCGTATAGAATTTATTTTATCTAATAAATATTAGAGACATTGGAATATCCTATTATTGTTGAAAAGGATGGTATAAAGATTATACCTGAAGAGATGACTGTTGATAAAATGTATCACTGCATTTACGATAGGAAAGTCTATATTTTCTATAAGGATGAAGAAAATCTGACACATTGTTATGAGGTAGACGATCCTCTCGTAGTTCAAGAAATAATCAATAACCCAGATAACTTGGAAGACATACTGCTAAAGCATTCTAAGGAACAATAATTCAACAACTAATTTACTTAGGATTCTATTGAGTATATACTAAACAATTGAAAAATCCAAGCTTGTTAGAATAAGAAGTAATAATGTTAAAGATAGTGCAAATGTAACAAAAATGAATTAAATTTATTGACTTAAAATTAGAAGAATATCTGTGAATACTTAGTTAACTTAGTTAAGGGAGAGTTAAATTGAATTTTTTAGATCTTTGCACATGAGAATAGTACTCAAGAACGCATTTCTAATTGTAATATCATCAACATTTCTACTAATGATCTCAGCAGGTCTAGTCGAATTTAGAGTGCAAGCACAAACTCCCGCATTTGACAAATCGAGTTTTCATGACCCACTGAAAATAGACAATAAGTATTATCCTTTGAAGCCGGGCACTATAATGAGTTACAATGGTACTGATGAGGACGGAAAGCCCGTGCGGGACATTGTCACCGTCACCAATGACACAAAAGAGGTTCAGGGCATATCCACACGAGTGGTTAATGATACAGTCTTTGTAAAAGGAAAATTAGAAGAGACTACAAATGATTGGTATGCGCAAGATGACAAAGGAAATGTATGGTATATGGGCGAGGATACCACTGATCTTACCAGTAAGAAAAACCCTCATGAAGGTTCCTGGGAGTCCGGAGTTAAAGGAGCCAAGGCAGGATTAATAATGTTAGCAGAACCTAAGGCAGGAAGTACGTATGATCAAGAGTTTGCTAAGGGGATCGCAGAAGACAAGGCAACGGTTCTGAGTTTGGACAACAATGTCACTGTCCCTCAAAATTATTATTTGAATGTAATTAAAACTAAGGAGTTTTCACCACTTGAACCTGATGTCATTGAACAAAAATACTATGCACAGAATGTAGGAGACATCAAGGAAAAGACTGTCAAGGGGAGCCAAGAAGGAATTGAATTAGTAGAAATCAAATGACAAGAAAGGAAATTCAGAGAGTAAATGTTTTTCTGTACAACATATAATAGAAGACTTTACACTGGTAACGATCTCCAAATTGATGTAATTAGAATTTCGATCAGAATCCTTATTAAAGTAACAATAGTTAGCAACTGGCGGGTCTGAAGTGAAGCCCGTTGAATGAACAAGATACAACCGAGACCCACCAGTTGCTGTGTTTTGACGTTAAAATAACGGGCTCAATAAACTATATGAAAGTTTAAGCCTAACAGGAAGACAGATTGAGTCAATAATAACAATCTTTCTTCCATAGGCCTTTTAAAAAAGGATATTATAATTATTAAAAGGAAAATTAATAATTAACTGGCATTGTTTTTATGAAACCGTTATTAGGTATTTTATACTGAAATTTTCAGATAGACTGTGGATAATGGTGACGATTCTTATCCGGTAAACAGATTTTTCGGAAAAAAGTTAATTCTAGTCTTAATAATAGTCCTAGTTCTCATTATAATATTTACAGTTTTGTTTTTTGTTATTTTTCACATGTCTGTTCCGTTAGATGACAATACTAAGTTACTGCCCGCAAGTTGTTATATGATAAATGGAAAGCAGATTTGTCCTAAGGGATAAATGACGGTTAAAATTATGATTTAATCTTTTCTAGTTCATTTTTACTAGGCTTCAGAGACTTATTCTCGATTTTGGAAAACATCTTGAGAGTAATCAAGGTGAAATTTACGAAAGAATGGTAAACCCTAAAAATAATAAATCTGATAAAATTGGCAAATTTTAACAGAAGTAATGACTGGTTGATACACTTTCCAGTAATAGAATAAAATTGAAAATAATAACTTACATTGTGAATCCTGCGGCCAGTGGTTAGAGGGATATGATATGTCTTCTGAATGTTGACGCATAAACCTATGAAAATTGTGTGTATAAATCTTTCTTTACTTTACTGGCTATTGGTATTGATTGCACTTCTTGCCATTAACCTAGCCTTTGTTCTTGAAGAGATAAACAAATAACGAAATTTGGAAAGTTTTAGGGGAACTCTGATGCGATTTGATCATTTGTTCGTAAGGATTCATTTCATTATTTATAGATAGTTTACTTATTATCAGCAGTTTCCACGTTTACTGGGGGAAGTTTTTCTTGTATAGTAACTAATGCTAGAAAAGTCGGTTCTTGGTCCTTAATGTAGGTCATTAGGCTCACGCTTGTCATATAGTTTTCATAACCTTGCAAGAATTTGTTAATATCGTTTTCTAGGTTTTGGCTTTCATGATTTTTAAATATTTTTATCGATGTCATATTATATCATTAAAATGGATGTATTAATAGGTTTATTATCTTTCTCGTGATAGTTTAATTGGACTAATATCGGCATTAACTGTCTTCCGAACAGCGGATGCATGCCATGCCAGATTTGAGAGCAGAGAAGAATTTTATTATTTCAAGACAGAGTATCTTAATACTACAGGCGATGCCGCGAGGGCATGTGATAAGATCATTCCACATACTAACGTTACCATGGCAACGAACAATAAGACCAGTATGGTACCCTTAGAAAATAAATGATAAATTTTATTTAATAGATACGGTCCAAGATAGGATATCAAGAGGGAAATAAAGAAAGGCAATCAGGTTAAGAAACATCCATGGCAGTAAAGATTAAAAAATGCAGTCAAATGTAAAGAAGTTTTAATACTTGAACTAAAAAGACGTATGAGTTCAGAGGAAAATTTTAGAAGATTGGGTACAGGTATTACATTCCTAGAAGAGAAACTGGAAGAACTCAAGATGTATTCACAGGAGATGGTAAAGGATAGATCAAAGTTTGATCCAGATTTATTGTTAAATATCTCGAATAGACTAGCATCTGCTGCTTACACATTAAACCACTCCTTTAAAAATTATAAAAGTGGTATATCTAACCATTAAACTAATTTTTCTAATTTGTGTAACTACAGATAACTATGAAATATTAGAAGGAAATTGGAATCCGGACTGATGTATTGACGTATTATTTTATATTATAACACTTCAAATTTAATCTTAATGCATCTAGTAAATCGTCATAACTAGTTTTTTCTTTTTGTTTTTGCTTTTGCTTTTGCTTTTGTTTTTGCTTTTGCTTTTGTTTTTGTTTTTGTTTTTGTTTTTGTTTTTGTTTTTTTAGTCTTAATTACCCTGGCACTTACCCTATCTTTTACTGCCACATTTTGCGTCTGTTTGGCTGCCTTTTGCTTATGACCACAAATAGCGCATTCGTAGTCTCTAATGCTCCCCGTTTCTCTAAATTGGCCTTTTGGTTCTGCCTTAGTGCTAGCCGTTACTACAGGATATAGATGACCCTTTTTGCATTTTGGACATAACTCCAATCCAGACATAGAATTACTAAACGCGACGTGGGTATTAAATATTAAAAATAAATTTTTCTCCGTCGAACTAGTCTTTTGACAGCACTTTATCATAATAGACCGATCTTCTTGTATTCCTCGTCACCTGTTGAAAGCAGATGAAGTCCTATTGCATTAATGTTAATAGAAGGCAAATTTTAGACTCTGATAATGATTTCCCGAAATCTCGCAGTTGCACTTTCCATGACACTTCTGATAATTCTAGTCTCGATATTGATCATATCTCCAGTTCTAGCAGCAAAACCACACTTCTCAGGCACACCAAATATTACAAAAAATTCCGATCAGAGTATTACTGCTAATTTTAGCGCCGCAGCATTGGGTAAGAAAGTAGCAAATGTAACCTTATCTTCAAATGCCACGACAGATATTCAATGTGTGAATCCAGGTGGCCATAGTGTGGCTTCAAAGAAAATTGAATTTGAACAATTGCAAGTCGGTACAGGGATGTAAAGCCAATTAATGGAAAAATTAAAGCAGCCGTAACTCTAGGACCGCCTGACTTCACATCAGCATTAGATATATGCCCTAACAAGAATTGGAGCACTAGTGTTTTATCACTCACTTATGAAAACCCTACACTGCACATTCAACAAAAAAATTCTGATAAATTGAGTTTCAACTTTGGAAATGTGATTCAGTAAGTTAAGCAGTCAAGTTATTTCTTTTCTTGTGTGTATGATTTATGGAAAGGGAGACTTGAGAAATGGATAATAAAATAAAATACTGTACTAGCGATAGAAATAAAATAATATTAAAAATTTATTTTATATTATAACTAATATTGATCTATGTCAAAGGACAGATTGAAACAAACGACAAATGATCAATCCATTATATTTCTAATAGCGATGGCAATTGCGTTTTTTATTACTATACAAGTAGTTTATGGACAAGAACAAGTTAATAATTCGACAGTTGGCGTTGGGAAACCATATTCATTTAGAGATGTATTGATAAACAAGATTATGAACTCAACTTGTACAGAAAAAAGGCTTGTTATAGGCGCGGAGAAACCAACATCTGTTTTGTACTTATCTACAATAGAAAAAATTTTTGTAATGTGTGTTGCAGAGGGTACAATAAAATAAAATCAAATGCGTTAAGTTTCTAATCCAAGATCATAGTAATAGGTTTGCAAAAAACTCAAAAAATTTCATTTTATATCATAACCTAAAGACAATCTAAGTGCATCTATACGCCTGCCACATTGTGTCATATATCCTCATAAAACCGGACAATTTGAGCACAGAGAATGTCCTGTAATGAGTTTTTAAAATTCTATCTTTACTGACATAAACAGACATAAATTAATAAGTTCATTTTACTACCATTTAGTGCTAGTTTCTACACATAAATAGAACATTACTAATTATTATTTGTCTTCAAAAAGTCCCTATGAGTTCCAATAAACATGAATTTTATTGGGTTCATGATTTCATTTTTCTGTCCTTTAGGCTAAACAAATTAGTTCTGATCCCTATAAACCGCTATGAAATTATCGAGGAGGTAAAATAGTAATAAAGGAAAATTGCAAAGCTAGAGAGTGGGGTGAATTAGTTATTTACTTTCTCTTCTTGGGAGTATATTTACTTCTAAGTAATGGCTCTCTGCTCAGAATATTATCAATCAGATCCCTCATTCTTTGAATTCGATCATCTAAATATGGAATTATTTCTAATTCAGAATCTAAATCATCGGTAAAGATTATACGCATATTGCCTCCCGCAAAACGGACATTGATAATGCTTCTATGCGTGCCGGTATTTCTAAGGTCGGTCACGATCTTCAGCCATGAACGAATTGGATTACGTGGATTCAACAAATCCCACAATTCCTTTATCAAGTCAACTCTTTTTTTCTGACGCAATTTCTTGCAAACGTTTATTGTGGATAGATTTCGAGTTTCCAGTTTTAAATTTAATCTCTCATTAATTCTACCAAGAAGACAATCCATAGCACCGATTAGATGAAAAAGTAACTCCTCGATTTCTATTTCCCAATTTAACCTAGACATAGAATTATTAGGAGTCTCTGCCATGGCTTCCATATCGCTTAATCTTTGCAAATGTTTTTCGGCGGCATAGAATTTGAACTCAATTCTGTCCTCGAGTAATCTCTTTACAACTCGATTTGCATTTGACATTTCAATAATGCTTATGGACGAGGAGTATAAGAACCACGTTACCATTCCAAAATTTTTGAAGGAATTGTTCAGAATAATGGGCTGAAATCAGTAGTTTATATATAATCCAAAATTCTAAATTCACTATCAAACTGATCTACTTCAAATATAGAATCTTTTTCGTTTATTTTATCTATGATAAGTGCAGTATCAATTTATTAAAAAAAAGACTCGAAGGCGTCTAGGACCTCTCGATTCATACCTATGAACCATCCTACAAAATGCTTGGGATATTTGTCGTTAAAATGAAGATCTATAATCGTAATCCCGTTTTTACCTGTAATGCATTCTAAACATTTATTTCCATTCCAATCATTAGAATTCAGAGGATACATGCTAGATCCTGTGTCATGTGTTCCTGTACCAAATACTCCATACATGAGCCCATTTATGTTGAATCTCTGATACTTGTGATTGTGTGCTTGCAGTACTTCATCAATTCCGGCTGCCCTAAACACAGGATCATAACAATTGAATTGTCCATTATCTGGATGTTGACTTTTTACAGTAACGAACGGCTGATGAATTACGATAAATTTGTACAATGCCTTACTTGATTCAATTTGTGATTTCAAAACTTCAAACTGAGGACTAGAACAATCGAACCTTGCATTTGCATCTATGTTGAACAAAGCCAGTCTATCAGTAGCAAAAGCAAATTAACTTGTCCAAAAGTCTCCTTCTCATTCAGCCATGCTTTCACATCTTGTTCCGAATCATGATTTCCTACGACAATGTCGGTGTTTTCTTTGGTGAATCCATGAGATTGAAGATCCGATAAAACTTTGTTCCCATTGGAGTATTCGAAGTCACCCGTAAGTATCAAAGCCTGGACATTATAGTGATTGGCGATTTGCAACTGTGTTGTTAAACCCTGATTGGAGTCAACGTCACCGATCACTGCTATCCGTAAGGTTTTTGAAATGTTAAAGTTTGTAGCAGGAACCCCTACAGATGATGACTCAACGGCAGACCCAAAGACGGTAGGTAAAAACGGGACAGTAATATGAACCGAATTAACGAAGTATAGACAAATTATAGAATTTAATAATATGATAATTTTCAAAAGTAGCGTATGTTATTGGAATTATTATAAAAAGACTTTAGTACAAGTATCAAATTAAACATTGATGATTTCCTCATTTAGATTTTATTTAATTCACTTGTTATCATTAAAACAAAAACTATATTGTTTTGTTCCCAATAGACCACTAAGCATTTACCATTGAATTTATTTTTATCGCTAGCGATATTCTAGCAACATATGTTAGTTTATATAGATTAAAATTAGGATTTTTATGAATTGCACTAATAACATGACCTCAAACGCTGAAACAAGAAGAGCGACTAACGAAATTTTGATAGGAAAGAAGCCTTTGATGACCTATGTCACTGCAACACTGGTTCAACTGGCAAATGAGCCCACAGTTGTTATAAAAGCTAGGGGGAGAAGTATCACCCGTGCAGTAGACGTAGCGCAAATTATTGTTAAGCGTATGGGTAATATAGGATATAAAACGGGATCCGTAACAATAGGATCCGAATCTATTCAGTCTGAAGACGGTAAAGTTAGAAACGTTTCAACAATAGAAGTACAAGTATCTAGGTAAAGTATGGACATTAATTTAGGATATGATTAATTCTGTCAAGGATCAACTGAACAATTTGAATTTGACACGACCTTTTGTCCTGTTGCTTAATATTTGAGTATTGGTGCAACAACTTAATTATCAGCAGATCATTATAACGTTAGAAGAATTGTTTATAGTTGGATAATCATAAATCCAACAGATGCCCTAGTAGATGGTCTCATATTAAATATTATCAGAATCTTGGTCTGGTATTTGTACAAATAAGCGAATATACTTTATTGAAAATAAATCTATTCTGATTTAATATAATGAAACATAATATTCCTTTCCAAAAATGTTATCAATTAGTGTATGAATATGATTAATATCTCTATAAAATCTAATTTCTGACTTATCTGTTAAATGTGAACATATTTCAAGAACATAACATCCTGATGTTCTCTTATTTATGTACATCCTTATCCCATTCTTCGTTGAGTCTACTCGGACTCCTTCATCAATGTCCAAATTTAACAATTCATGTGATAATTTTTTTAGAGACAGATACTATTGAGGACAATGATAATTCTCCCCTAATAAGTCTTTGAATTTTAATCCCGCCTATATTATAGGGATCATGCTCTTCCAACAGTTGCATTCAATCAAGATTTCTAAAACGAAATTAGCACTTCCCCCTTCGTACCTATTAATGGTTGTAGTCTAAAATAAACTTCTTCAATCATCATTTTGAATCGGAAGGAAATAGAAGCAAGGTTCAATAGACTATGTAACCTTCAAATGCAACCAGATATCAATTATGAATTCTTAAAATTTTAAATATCGATGGAAATAAATTTTTCAAATGAAAAAGTATGGCTGTGGAGCTTGCGGAGGAACTTTCAACGATAGATTCGAGTTATTAGAACATGCAACGGTCGTACACGATAAGAAAACGACTTATTCTTGTATTGTGTGCGACGAGTCATTCCAAAGTGAAGCATCATTCAAATTACATATGTTGAGAAATCACAAGTTTGCTTAGCAGCTGGTTGGCGATAGCTATTCTGCTAGGATACCAAAGTTATAGAACGTGTTAATCATAATTGACGATTTTTAACTTAAATATCCTTAAATATTGCGATATTTATTGAATGGTGACCCTATGACAGAGGTACCCATTTCTTATCCGATAATAGTGATGATATTTGTTGCTGCAACAGCGGTCATTGGAGTTTTAGCAGTTAAGTTTGTTAAGAAAAGTAGTAAACGGTATATAGTTGCCGGTAAAACTTTACCGTTATTTTTTGTTGGAACTATGCTGGTCTCTGAAGCGGTAGACGGAAATGCCTCCTTGGGTAATGTAGCATTGTCGTATCAATATGGATTCTGGTCTGGTGCGGCCATACCTATTGGATTGGCGGTTTGTCTCGTATTGACGGGGTTGTTCTTTGGCAGGACATTTAATAGAATGAATATGATAACCCTTGCAGATTTTTACTTTAGGAGATATGGGAATACCGCAGAGATAATGTCAGGTACTTTAATGTCTATAAGCTTTATCGTTCTAGTAGCTGGCAACTTAGCGGCTAGTGGTTACATATTATCGGTTGTTTTAAGTATTCCGCTGATTTATGCCATGTTAATTTCCACTGCTATTGTATTACTATATACTTACTTTGGTGGGTTATTTTCTTGCGCATACACTGATATCTTTCATATTTACCTAGCTGTTGTCGGGTTCTGGCTGGGATTTCTCTATTTCATTGGCCCATGGTCACCGATTCCTGGTGGACTTGAAGCGATAGTAGCAAATGCACCACCCGGCTTCATGGACATGTCTGGTCTATTAGATTTCAAGGCCGGAGCGTTGGTGAATTGGGCAGCGATACTGTCTTTGGGATTAGGAGACATAGTAGCACTAGATTTTATGGAGAGGGTCTTCGCTGCTGCAGGAGGGCGAACAGCTCAAAAAAGTTGTTACCTGGCAGCTGGGTTGACCATGCTTATACTTATTCCTACTACAATGATTGGAATTATTGGCCACACCTTGGAGCCAAACATTGAAGATCCCTTTACTCTTTATCCAGTGGTGGCTATAAAGCATGTACCTGAGGTGATTGGGATATTGATGTTAGTTAGTACTATTAGTTGCGGGATGTCCACTGCTAATGGAGGTACATTGGCTATTGCTAGTGTGATATCAAGAAACATACTGCAGAGGAATATCTTGCCGAGATTAAAGGGTAAATTGCTTAGCGATAGACAATTACTCCTTGCGACTAGAATCTTCGTAATTCCAATGTTTTTTACTGCATTTGCCCTTGGCGCACTTATTCCCCGACCTGGTGTATACCTGATTCTCGCATTTGACATTGTGTTTGCTGGTTGTTTTGTCCCACTTGTAATGGGCACATATTGGAAAAAGTCAACACCTGAGGCGGCTGTTGCTTCAATCGTAATCGGATCGGTACTTAGAATGATATTCTATTTCACAATTAGCACCGCCCCTCCTGAGAGTCCTCTATTTGCGTATTTAGGTCTCGATACAATCATCCCACCGATAGTATCTTTCGTAGTATTTGTAACTGTGAGTTTAGCTACTTACAAGAGAAAACCTTCAAGACACGATGTAATCTATTTAATCCCTTCAGAGGAAGATGTGGTAACTGGAACTGATGTTTCTAAATGGGTAAATCCAATCGATATAAGGAAAGTTCCAAGTAAGAGATAGGCATCGGATAGGAGAAACAAATATGCCTCAACAGACCAATAACAAATCAGTGGGAAATGAGAAGCCAGAAATAAGGAGAATACTTATTGCAATTGATAAATCAGGCTACAAGGAAAAAATCATAGCCTATGCCATTACATTATCAAAGTCACTAGGCGCCAGTGTGACTGCAATACATGTTTTAGACAAGGCATCCCTTGGGGTCATTCGCAATATGATTGGTTACTACAGAGGAGGAAAGGCCGAAGAGTATGAAAAAGCCATGAAGAAGCAGGCAGAGGAATTTCTGAATGAATCAAAGGTGTTATTGGAAAAAGAAGGTGTCAACACAACTATAGAAGTAGTGATCAAATCGTCAGCAGCGGAAGGAATTATTGATTATGCTAAAGATAACGATGTAGATCTTATTTTGATTGGAACAAAGGGAATAACCGGAGGTACCAGATTCCTCATGGGAGGAATTGCAAATTCAGTAATAGGACATGCTCATTGTCCAGTCCTAGCAATCAGATAGTCTGCTAGTTTATCTAAAACTTTAGCCTAGTCAATTTTGCATAAAGCATTGGATCTAATTTCCGAGCTTTGTCTAGACAAGGTTGCGATTTGTCATTTTCCCCAAGCATTGCCAACGCTCTACCCTTATTATACCAGGCCTTTGCATAGCTATTATTAAGTTTTATAGCAGTATCGAAACACTCTATAGATTCATTAAATTTACGCATTCGGAGTAGAGTTAATCCTTTGTTAAGCCATGTAATTGAGTTATTTGGATTAATTGAAATCGCCTTTGAAAAGGATAACAAAGCATCTGCGGTATTTCCCACCTTGTCAAGAATCAATGCCTTGTCACCCCAAGCCATGTCATTATTTGGATTAATAGTTAGAGCTTTTTCAAACAATGTCAATGCTTCATCATATCTCTTTGCATTTGCCATATCTTCGCCGTACTTGACCAGTTCATTTGAGGCATCCTTCTTGCTAAGTCTTAGAGTATTTGCCTTTCCAGCCGAATGTCCCTTAGAGAGCCAATTAAATATTGAATCAAAGATCATTGAAGAGAAACACCAAAGATATACGAGGCCCTATCCTCGAAAGCTCTATGGAAACCTGCACGGTATCGATTAATGAATTTATACATTTACTTCTTCTTGAGGTTCATTCTTTAGTCCAATAGTTCCGAAGTACAGAAAAACGGCGCTCGAAGCAAGTATCGCAGCAAACATTGCATACACCTCTCCCAAATCCATATTTTAGATTGGAATTAGTGCTATTTAAATTTGCGACTCATAAATGATGATGCTATACTTAGAAATATTTAAGAAATGGTATCAATTAGGTACATTAGAGATAAAATGGGAATGGAATTTTATGGTAATTCCTACAAAGGTAACGATGAACCAATTTTTGTTGGAATTCCCACATTCTTGAAACTACCTTGGCTACGAAGTCACGAGGAGCTGAAAAGCGTCAAACCAGATGTAGCCATAATTGGAGAACCTTTTGACTTTGGTACTACAATTAGACCTGGAGCCAGATACGGTCCACGCGCAATTCGGGCAGCGTCCACTGTGCCTTCACCACCCTATGAACATTTTAATATAGAAACAGGAGTTGATCCATTCGGAGTATTTAGAACTGTCGACTACGGCGATGTTAATGTTTCTCCTGGTGATGTCGTTGAATCACATAGAAGGATGACAGATAAAGTCAAAGAGGTTCTAGATATAGACGGCATTCCAGTTATGCTCGGTGGAGATCATTCCATAACTTTTGCGAACGTTCGTGCATTTGCCAAGAAGTATAAGAATATCGGAATGATCCATATTGATACGCATGCAGATTGTGCTCCACAAGGATTATGTGGATTCAAATATGATCACGGTGCGCATATTAGAAGAATAATGGAGCTTGGCTGTCTTAAAGGAAAGAACTATACTCTGATAGGGCCACGAGGGTATTGGCCTGGACCTGACTTGTATAAATGGATGGCTGATCAGGATTTCCAGTGGTTCACAATGCTTGATGTTGAAGAGCTGGGTATTGATAAGATAGCAAAGGAGGCTGCGGACAGAGCAAATGATAACGTTGATGCAGTATACATAAGCTGGGATATAGATACTTTCGATCCCGCTTATGCTCCCGGTACAGGAGAACCTGAACCAAATGGACTGACATCAAGGGAGGGTATGAGACTTATGCGACTTCTTTCTACCTCATTTGATCCAGACAGATTTGCATTTGATTTGGTTGAAGTAGCTCCTAACTATGACGTAAGTGATGGTAATTCATACAATGGTGGTATCACCTCCGGTTTAGCAAACAGGCTGATTGTCGAACTATTGGCAGGATTGTCACTAACCAAGAAGGGCCTGACTCAAGGAAAACCGGTGAGACCGAATTTCTATAGGGGGCTGGGCAGTACTTATGACTTTGGAAAAGGACCAAAGGCCAAAGTTCCAAAGAGACCTCCACTAACCTATGGAAAAGATGCCAAAAAATAATTAATGGATTTGTTATATTATTCTGATAGACGTTACAGTTACTGTTCAGGGAGAATCCGATACAGCTCCTTTCAAAAGGGGTTATCAGTTTTACAGTAAGACAGACTACATCATTCTTTCAAATTCAATCAAGGCTATAAATAATAAATTAGCAAGAAAATTGAAGATAAACATCAACGAGACATTATACGTTTATCTTAAATACGTCATTGATCAATTGCGCTCGCATAGGAATAGGAGTGAAATAAAAAAAAATATTCCAAGGCTCCTGACACCAGATCAGGTTATGATTGGCGTGCCAGAAAGCCTCAGAAAGATTGTTTTCAACATTAAACTTGAGGGGACACAAAGATTGCGTTTAACAATAATGGAACCTATTCCAACTACTAGCTATGTTCTTGCTCCATAGTCTAAAGGGAATGTAATGTCATGCCAAATATCCAATATGTAATATAATCTAGACATGACGAGTCATTTATCATGTTGTAACGGTCCTAAATACAACACGATCTGCTTTCAATGGATGTTATATTTACAATAATTATTGTAGCTACGACACCTGCCGACTTGTATTTAGGTCAGTAATAGTGATGCATAGGTCTCTGTTGTTTTCCTAATCTATCAAAATGATCATGCGGTTTATTTCCCCCCTTGTGAGAATGTGTAGTACCATCGATATGGCTATGAGTATGTCCGTGGATGTCAACTGGTTTTTTCATAAGTACGTCATCTACTCGCATAAGCAGAATAATGACCTCTGTAGCAGTAATAAGGATCTGTTCCTTTACCATTTGCGGCTCCATGATATGTAAATCCATCATATTGTCTATTTTTCTTTCAACTGCATTAATTCCGTACCAGTCATGACTGTTGTTGTATTGATATTCTCTTTTCCATATTCTCTTATCCATTAACTGTGATTGTGAATGGACTTTTTCCCTCAGATGGGTTCCAATATCCATAGTATTCATTCCGGCATTTTTGGCAATTGTTAGTGGTATCACCTCAAGGGCTTCTGCAAATTTTTGGATTACAATTTGTTCCTTACCAGAATATATATACGAACGGTCCTTAATTGACTGAGCAATGAATAGCTCTACTGCACCGCCACCAGGTACAATCTTTGGTTCGGTAATAAAATTTCTCAGAACATAGATACAATCAAGAACAGAACGATGAAATTCATCAAGGATCTTCTTCGAATTAGCACGTAATAGAAAAGTAATTGATTTTGGATTCCTACAACCATTAACGAAAACCATTTTATCATCACCGACCATCTTTTCGTACACCTTTGCAGCATAGCCGATATCAGTACTGCTAATCGTATCAAAATCTCTCACAACTTTGGCTCCTGTAGCCTTTGCCAACCATAATAAGTCATTTTCTTTAACTCTTTTAACAGTTAAAATCCTATTCTTGGCAAAATGGTTTAATGCAAGAGGATCAATGCCCCCACGAGAAAAAATCACATTAGCACCAGATTTGATTACAAATTGAATCTTTTGAAGCAGGTTACTAGTTTTATTTTCAAGGAATTGTTTAACTTCAGTCGGAGCAGAAATTCTAATTTCTGCATCAGTTTTAGTTCGTTCATCTTGAATGTCGTTGTCAAGGAGTAAAATTTGTGCGTTTTCTATTACTCTAGGCATCGACGATTCATCTATTGTTTTGTCTATTACGGTTCCATGGATAAGCTGCATTTCAGAACAATTTCCTATTTTTTCTTCAATTTTAATATCATCTACATCCAGATAGTTTTTTGAGAAATTGGCAATCCTACATACTCCCTCAACTACAAGACTGGGAATTTCAATCTCTTCAGTAAAGTGAGAAACTGCTTTCGATCCCAAACAAGTATCAACAAGGTATTTCATTATTCTTCTGTCATAATTTGTTGATTCCCTAGCAACTTTCCTGATAATTTCAATTGCCATCTTCAACGCATCATGATAACCATCTGAAATTAGTGTAGGAGAGATACCCATTTCCAATAACCCTTGCGCTTTTTCAACTAGTGCTCCTGCAAGGACAACAACTGAGGTAGTACCATCTCCGACAGTGTTATCCACAGTATTTGAGGCTTCAATTATAACTTTCGCAGCTGGATGCTCAACGTCAATCTTTCTTAGAAAGGTTGCGCCATCTTTAGTAACGGTCACTTCACCAAGAATATCAATAAACATTTTTTCTAATCCTCGGGGACCCAGAAAACCTTTCACAAGATCAGCAATCAATCTTGCAGCAACAAGATTGTACCTCATGGCCTCAGTGCCATACGTTCTCTTTACCCCATTACCAAATAACTGCGTTTTTTTACTCTCCATGCAAATTAATCTCGAATTGTTAAATTGAGATCAATTATAAATATATGACTTTATAATAAATTTTGAACTTAAAATGTTTCTATCCCCGCGAGATATTGACAAATTATACATTTTTATGAGCGCGGAAGTCGCACGTAAAAGAAGAATAAGAGGTCTAAAACTGAATTATTCTGAATCGGTTGCGCTAATAGCAGATCACATTCTTGAAGGCGCACGAGATGGCAAGTCGGTTTCTGACCTTATGAATTCCGGTAGGCACGTGTTACAAAAGGATGATGTATTGCCCGGAGTACCCGAATTAGTACAAAGTGTCCAAGTAGAAGCAACTTTTGATGATGGCACCAAACTAGTAACCGTTCACAATCCTATTATTTGATTAATGGAGCCTGAGAAAAATGATTCCTGGCGAATACTTTTTGTCGAAGAATCCAATATTGGCTAATGTAGGTAAAAAAACGATAAAAATTAATGTAAAAAACACAGGAGACAGACCAATTCAAGTAGGCTCCCACACACACTTTTTCGAAACAAACAAAGCGTTAATATTTCAGAGGGATAAGACATTCGGATTTCATCTAAACATTCCCTCGGGAACATCACTGCGGTTTGAACCGGGTGATTCGAGAATAGTAGAGTTAACAGAATTTGGTGGCAAAAAAATTGTTTTTGGCTTTAATAGTCTTGTTAATGGTAAATTAACCAACAAACAAAAAGAAATATCTATTTTGAAGTTAAAGAAAAATGGATTTATGGAAGCAATATAGATATGGTTCTCAAAATTCCGAGGAGACAATATGTTGAATTATACGGACCAACAAAAGGAGACAGAATTAGACTAGGAGATACTGATCTCATAATGGAGATCGAAAAAGATCTGATAACATATGGAGATGAGCTAGTTTTTGGAGGAGGCAAGAGTGTTCGAGATGGGATGGGACAGGCAAGTGGAATAACCAGCAAACATTCCCTAGATCTTGTGATAACAAACGCTATACTAATGGATCCATTAATGGGTATTATCAAGACAGATATCGGTATCAAAAATGGATTGATTTTGGGAATAGGTAAGGCTGGAAATCCAAATGTGATGGATGGAGTATCCAACGGCATGATTGTCTCTTCAAGTACCGAAGTTATTTCAGGCGAACACACTATTTGCACTCCGGGAACGATTGATACTCATATACACTTTATATCACCTCAGCAAATAGTAGAAGCGATATGCAGTGGTACTACGACAATGATAGGCGGTGGCACTGGGCCTTCGGAAGGTACTAAAGCAACAACTTGTAGCCCAGGGCCGTGGAATATTCATAGAATGTTAGAATCTTTGGATGAATTTCCATTGAATTTTGGATTATTGGGGAAAGGAAATGACTCACTTGAACCTTCACTGTTAGAACAAATTATTGAAGGGGCTTGTGGTCTGAAGCTACACGAAGATTGGGGAACAACTCCGGCTACCATTGATGCTGCACTAAAGGTTGCTGACAAAACTGATACGCAGATAGCAATTCATACTGACACCCTAAATGAATGCGGATATGTAGATGATACAATAAAAGCAATCTCAGGCAGAACGATTCATACGTATCATACTGAAGGAGCTGGTGGAGGACATGCTCCGGATATCCTAAAAATTGCCGGCGAAGTTAATGTACTGCCTTCATCAACGAATCCAACAAGACCGTTTACTGAAAACACTCTCGAAGAACATCTTGATATGATGATGGTCTGTCATCATCTCAATCCTTCAATTCCAGAGGATGTTGCATTTGCTGAATCAAGAATACGAGCTGAAACTATAGCCGCAGAAGATGTACTGCACGATCTAGGTGCACTTAGCATGTATTCGTCTGATAGTCAAGCTATGGGTAGGGTAGGTGAAGTAACAACGAGGGCTTGGCAAACCGCAGACAAAATGAAAAAGATGTCGGGAAGATTAAAACAAGAGAAAGGTAATAATGACAATCTACGTGTTAAGAGATACCTAGCAAAGCTTACCATAAATCCTGCAATAACACATGGAATTTCAGAGTACGTAGGCTCACTTCAAGCGGGGAAAATAGCAGACATTGTAATTTGGACGCCACAATTTTTTGGCATAAAACCCAAGCTCATTATTAAAGGTGGATTTATTGCATATTCTCTCATGGGAGATCCAAATGCATCGATTCCAACTCCAGAACCTGTCTATTATCGACCAATGTTTGGAAGCATTGGTAAGGCTAAATATTCTACATCGGTAACATTTACTTCAAAAAGTGCGATAAGAAATGGCCTTCAAAAGAAATTAAATTTAAAGAAAAAGCTTTTACCCGTAAAAAACTGTCGTAATATATCCAAGAAAAATATGATATACAATAATCTGATACCTAAGATAGAAATCGATCCAGAAACGTATGTTGTTAAAGTAGATGGAAGCATAGCGACTACCGAGGCAGCAAAAAAGCTATCGTTGTCACGATTGTACAATCTGTTTTAATATTTTAAACCGTCAATTAAAATCATAATGCTTATATATTTTGCAAATACATTTTGATTTATGAATCCGGTTCTCACAGAAAAAGAAGTAGAAACAGCAGCAAAAAAAGCGACAGAGGTACTTTATGGGGACAGTATTGAAGATTTTAAGATTAGAACTCTTCTCTCATTTCCAACCGAACAAAATAGGGAAGCTTGGGACGCTCAAGTTACTTTCTTACTTGGTGGTTTACAATATACGGTTGACCTTTTGATTAATGAAAAAGATGGTCAGATTACAAATGCTAGACTTATAGATAGAATGGTTCCATTATAGTGGCAAAGTTATTGGAATTTTTATCCAGAATTTCCTACTGAATCATTACAATGCGCATTTTCACTCAGTTAATAGTATTACTTAGCATATCGCCCTGTATAGAATACCAAATGTAACGAGGATAAAAATATGAAATATTTCAAAGTATTGAACGAATGCAACGATTAATATTTTGTTATCTCAATCTTTAGTAGATTGAAAATTTTTGACACACTGACAAGAAGTGATATTTCATTAACCGCCACAAAGAAACTAATCAGGATTTTTGTATGTGGCCCTACTCTTTATGACAATTTTCACATCGGACATGCAAGAGTGTTTGTATTGGTAGATCTAATAATAAGATTATTAGAATCAAGAAACTATATCCCTCATGTAATAGTGAATGTTACTACTATCGACCCAAAGTTAAAAGAAAATAATATCAATCCTAATACTATATTTAACGCATTTATTGACGATCTAAATAACCTTGAAATCAGTGACCTGTTATATGGTAAAACTAGTGACTATGTTAAAGAAGCAAAGAATTTAACGGCTATACTAATTAAGAGAAAGTTGGCTTATTCTATAAATGGAAACGTATACTTGGATACCTCCAAATTCAAAAAATATGGTGTTCTTTCTCATTTGTCCAAAAGTGAATTATTGGATCAGAGATATGATATTGATATTAATAAACGAAACGTTACGGATATTTTTTTGTGGAATACAAGCGATAGCTACGGAATAGAATTTAATGATAAGTTCTTGGGAGATGGTACCCCTTGGTGGCATATGCAAGACACAGCGGTGGCAATGTTTCATTTTAATGGTAATTATGATGTACACATAGGAGGTATTGATTTATGTTATCCGCATCATGAAACACTACTTTCATGTTTGATGGCACTTTCACGAAAAAAAAGACCTGTAAAGTGCTGGATGCACGTCGGGATCTTGGATATAGAGAATGAAAAGATGTCCAAATCTTCTGGCAATGCAATATATATCAAAGATCTATTGAAAAAATATGATGCAAATACTCTGAAGCTTTATTTTTTCTCAAAAAAGTACAGGAGACTAGTAAATTTTAAATTCTCAGAGTTAAAAAAGTTCGACAGAATAAATAGTATGATCAGGAATTTAGTATCTCATTCAGATTATGAAAATGAAGGCTATAATATTGCGGATAAGAAAGTTAATTACTCAAAAGAATCAGATATAATAAAAAAATTCAAAAATTATATTGAGGATGATCTCGATACGTCAAATGCATTAAAGTTGTTCTTAGATACAGTAAGGCAACCAAATAAAATGAGTGATGCAAAAAAGATGATGAGCATTTTTGGGCTCAGATATTGAATATGCTGATGATAATGAATCATCATTTTGTTCTCTGTGGAGCAGAATTCATAAAAAAATAGACTGCGTAGAATTGTTTTCAAACCCAAATTTGGGAGATGATTATTTTTTTAATAGGTTGAATATTAGCAATCGGTGTAAGAATGTTGATGATATTTTCAACTTAATAAAACATAATTACGCCTTCAAACTCAATAGTTATTATATACATATGATTTGCGATAATGAAAATTCTGCCATGTTGAATAAACGTAAATTCGGAACTATGAAAATCTTGAGTCTCGATGTTAGCGATTATGTTATGCATAGTGGTAAGCATATTGAAGTTGATATTGCTGATAGGAATCAGTTAAACGAGTGGATCGATGTTTTTTGTAGATCTTTTGATTCAGAAAGGATTAGAGATGAAGTAACAACCATTCTTTCTAAACAATTTAAAAAATTAACATTATTGCTCGCAAATTTATATTTAAACCAGGAGAAGTATCATGCAGGTTGCTGTTTATTATATGAAAAGAATGAAAGAATCGGTTTGTACTGTTTGGGAACTACTCATCATTTCAGAAGGAAAGGTCTAGCTAGAGAATTGATTAACAATGCCGTAAAAATGGCAAAGAATAAGGGCTATAATTCCATGATTGTGCAGACTTTGATTGAAGAAGGATATGAAGATTTCTACAAAAAGTTAGGATTCAAACCCATTTACAAAAAAATGCTCTATACCTTGTACCTAAATTAGACAAACCTTTCATTGTTGGATTTCTAGAGTTCATCTTTAAGGATGAAGTATGCGGGAATATCAGATTTCAATATGAATATTTAAATTAACAATACTATTCAAAATTCACGGGCTCGTAGCGCAGTTCATTTCAGATACTGAAGTGAGTGCAAAATGGATAGCGCGGACGCCCCCTAAGCGTCAGGTCGAGGGTTCAAATCCCTCCGGGCCCGAATAAAATTTACATCTTTTCAATACATTTATTGTAAATATTATAAAGCGTCTTATAGGGGAAGTTTGTTACCAAATTTGATAAGGAGGACTAACTTCAATCTCAATTAGAGTAAAGTGGAATTTCATTTTGTTATAGATTATTGTGTCAATATGTTCAAATAGTAGATTTTATTCCATCTTAAATATGAAATACAGAAGCAGAACAGAAATAGTGTCGATGATACTAGAAGCAGCAAATGGTGGTGCAACAAAAACAAGAATTATGTACAAAGCCTTCCTTAGCTATGCTCAGTTAAAGGAATATCTTTCTGTACTTATCGAAAATAATTTACTGGAATATTTAGAAGGTTCACAAAGCTACAAGACGACTGAAAAAGGATTCAACTTCTTAAAGATGCATAATGAAATTGGAGAGCTTCTACAAACTTCAATAAGAGAACCAAGAATACAATAAACTAAAAACAAGACTCCAAGATAATATTATCCTTAACAACGTTTAATTTTACTAATTTTGATATAATATATTGAAATTTTCTTAATTAGGAAGTTTAAAGCTCAGAAGTTCGTTCCTATTTCAGAATCAGTGTGTCTAATCCAATAGAAATTACCTCCATATGGCAGTTACTAACGATATAAGAAAAAAATAATTCTTGTATGATTAATCCGATGTCAATCTTGCTTAAGATAGTCCATTTTAGGTTAATTCCCCTTGCAAGACAAGTGTCACATTACTTTTCTCTTCTTATTGCAGCATCCACAAGTTTTGGCCATAAAGCCATAGGGCGATTCTGCTTCGGAAATATTCAATTTACCAAGACACCCTCATTTGAATCAAACCAGAATTCTAGGACCCGGCCATGAATATAATCATAAACTACTCTATATGACTC
>DATBHO010000012.1:0-23011 GCA_036557405.1 Nitrososphaeraceae archaeon | reverse complement strand
AGATTTGTATCCTCTAACAAATATTATTTCAAATCATAATAATCCCAATAGGGTATTTAACAATTATTTATGACACTTAGTGGTAATACAAATCATTAGGTGAAACCTTCCCTAAATTGGAAATGAAGGAGACTCATTTTTTATCATGAATTGGTCTAAATAGGGATAGACTTGACCAACAACACAGCAGCAAGTTTATAACATTTATACTCCAAATTAAAATTTGAATTGATCAATACAATAGGTGGAGTAGTCATTATGGTATCGGATCAAGCACAGGCGGTAAAATTTTATACGGAAAAAATTGGCCTTGATATTAGACTGAATGTTCCCTTTTATGGTGGAAAATGGATAGAAGTTGCGCCCAAAGACTCTGAGTCGACGTTGAGTATTATGGAACCAAATTCACAGATGATGTCTCAGGATGAATTAGAAATAGCACGGAAAAACATAGGAAGAAACACTGGCGTATGGTTCTTCACTTCAGATATTCAATCAACTTACGAAGAGCTCAAATCCAAGGGAATCGATATTACAAAGCCAGAAAAGCAAGAATGGGGTGGCATAATGTCGATAATAAAAGATTTGGATGGAAATATATTCACTCTCCTATCATCTCCCGAAGGTTAATCTAAAATTCATAATTTTTAATGTTTCGTAACGTTCATAAGCAATCCTCAATGAGGATTGGAAAATTTGATGTGCCCCTAATCGTAACCAGTTCAAGAAACGAGTTGAATCACAATTACAGTGATATTATCATATCCGCCATTTTTATTTGCTTGATCAACCAAAGTATTACAGATACTTTGTGGACCCATAGAAATATCTTGCTCTATTATTGAGAGTATTTCCCTATCTTCCAACATGTTGGTAAGACCGTCTGAGCAAAGTATAATACAATCTCCTTCTCCAAGATGGCAAAACTTGACCTCAGGAAGTATTAAATCAGTAGTTCCTAAATATCTAGTAACAATGTTTTTTAGGTTGTGTGTTCTTACTTCATTCTCTTTTATCATACCTTGTATTACCATTTCCGTTACCAGAGAATCATCAGTAGTTAGTTGGATCAGCTTGCCTTTCTTATTATATAAATAAGCTCGACTATCTCCCAAATGTGAGTAATAGAGAAGTTTATTAATAAATATGGACAATACCACAGTTGTTCCCATATGGGATAACTCCACATGCCTTTTTCTCACTACATTAATTTCATCATTTGCCTGTTGGAGAGCCTTGTAGACAATCTGTGGTATCATTTTTTCTTGACCATTTTCAAGAAAATTTGAGAGGGTTTTTCCTAAAGTGTTAACAGCAATGTTACTTGCGACTTCTCCCCCTTCATGTCCACCCATTCCATCAGCAACAACATATGTACCTACTTTATCATCAACTAAAAAAGAATCTTCGTTATTTTTTCGGTGTAGTCCTCTGTCTGATTTATGACCAGATAATAGCAACCTATTAAGTTATAAAGAATTGATATTTAATAAATAATATCTAAAAAACTAATAGCCTTGCTCAATATCTTCTGAAATTTGTCTTTTTATAATAAAGTTAGAGATGTTATAATATAATATAATATAACGTTAGCTTCCTTTATACTTTGGATTATATTCCTTCTCAAATTTATTTTTTAATCAGTTTTTCTCAAAGTTCGTTCAGATACGATGAAGTCCATAGGTATAATCCAACTTTATTTTTTTGTATCCAGAAGTTGGATCATTTTCTATTTTATCAAACAAACTTCCGGTCAACTTAGAGGTCGAACCCATAATTGTCTTGAATTTACAGCTTCCTTGGGTTAAGCACGTTACCCTTTCTAACACTTCTAGTTCTTTATTTCCCAGATTATCTGCTTCATCAATAAACAAATAAGCTGTATCGTAGAATTCAATATCGATGATATCTTTTGGCGTCACTATCTTGATCCATGTTTTTTTTAGCCACAGATCTGTAAACTTAGATTCTAGTCTTAGAAGTGGGAATCTCTTTTCAAATAAACCTTTTAATTTTTCATCCAATTTTTCAGTAGATTTATCTCTAGTTCCGGAAACAATGAAGATAGACTTATAGTCCAATTCAGTTGATGACAAGATTTTCCAAGCAAGATACCTGAGCATGAAAGTGGTAAGTCCAATTCCATTTGCCTTCTTTATCCAGATGTTTTGGTTTTGTTCTATGGTGTCAAAAATTATTGCTTGAAAATCAAAGATTGGGTATTGTACGCCGTCTTTTGTAGGCAGTGATATCAGATGATTAAAACAACATCGTCCATTTGTCTTCAAATACTGAGACCTATGAAAACAATTCTCCCATATCCAGAAAGGCATGTCCAGAAATATGGACAGACTGTCTTTGGTTTGATCAAAGACTGAAGTATCTAACCCTAGCATTTTTCTATGTCTTCCATGCCTGCTATGTTTGCACTTATAATAGGAGTTCCTAAACAAAGTTAACCTACTGGTCTAGGGTTCTTCTTACATTAACACATAATTTTTAACTGAACTGCCAAATCCATAAATTAGTATACTAGAGGTAATAATGGGCGAAGGTATTTGGTTCTGATGAGTTTCGGTCCTTCATGAATTGCCAAAAAATTAATCCACCGTATACGACCAAATCCCGAGCAAGCATTTCCATTCTTGATTGCAATTTTTTGCTTACTATTTGACCGTTTGAATCAAAGTCTTCTCGCTCATTAATGGAAATACCATATGGCAAGCTCCATGCATAACACTGCCTCACTGCTGTCCTCATTTGATCCATTACGGTTAAACCCTTCTCATGTGATGAAACTATGTAACCAAATGTCTTGCCTGAAAATTCTTTCCAAAAAAAATCTAAAAAATTTTTCATAGTTCCTGACATGGATCCATGATAATCAGGTGAGGCCAGAACAAATACATTAGCCCAATTTACGTCGCTGGTAATTTTTTTAACATTATCATTTTCGATTTTAGTGTTGGGCTTGTACATTGGTAATTCAGTTTCGAATAGATTCACCAGTTTTGCTTCAGTATTGTACTTTACAGTTATAATTTCTAGGACGTTTTTGACAGCTTTCGTACTAAAAGAATTTTTTCTCATACTGCTTCCAACGCCCAAGACTCTGACTTTTTCTATCGTAGGGTCTAATCCAAGGATGGAATATATAAAATATTTTTTTACATGAAAACCATTTGTAAAATAAAATAACTATTAAAATCCACTAGCCTATCATAATTAGTGTAATATGACAATAACCATAAGGCGAGACTCCGATTTTACAGATCAATTAAAAAATAATCTAAGAACAAGGTACGATGAAAGGAAAAAGGAGAGGATTGGCACAGCTCCCATTCATGTTTCTGACATACTACCTAGCACCTGTATAAGAAAACAGTATTATTCACGCCTTTACCCAGATGAAGATCCTATAACCGATGAAACAATACACCATTTTGTTAGGGGAGAATCAAGTGAATTTGCACTTACAAAGCTTGCGAATTTTGGGGTAGCACAAGCTGAATTGCGAATGGATGATATAGTTGCACATCCGGACATAATGGATAATGCAGACGAAAAAAAGATAGTAATAGAGCTTAAGGACACAGTTGCTGGTAAGAGATTCGACATAAATGACTATACCTTCCGTTCCTATCTAAGACAACTACTTTATTATCTGATAATGACAGATATAGAAAGAGGCATCATTTCAATCAGATATAATGTTAGAGAATTAAAGTTGATTAAAAAAGATGAAACGGGAGAGTATTTCTTCAGGCCCAACAACGCTAAGGTTGCTGGAGTAGAGAGTTGGTCCGTCAACTTGCCGAAAGATGACATAGCAAGAGAAATATTGAGAAATGAGATGGTATTAAGAAAGAATATCCTTGTAACGGCCCTGGATAATCATGATGTGTCAATACTTCCCAGATTAAAAGAGCCTTTGAAATCTAATAAGTGCCCAAATTGTCCTTTTTACCATAGATGTTATGATGATATAGAAAGTGAGAGGGCTTTGGATATTGCAGAGCAAACTGATATCTTTGATATCCGTGGTACGGTGGACTTTAAGCCGCTCTGATTCCCTCGCATATTTCTAACTAGTAAATCTCCATTATTGTATCCCAAGATTTGATTAATATCCAATTCTTTGAAGAAACATTTCATCAAAGATTTTTCTATCCTCCTTATTTAATGCATTAAGGTTATCTTTGAAACGTTACCGAATAGAATAATACCTATCAAAATAACAGAAAGATTGTCCCTGGGAGATATTATGCGGGGCCTCATGGCAACGGAGACACTGGAGCCTTACCACAGTATGAAACAGAAGGACCTGCGTTATCTGCCGAAAGTTTACATTCAACCTTGCTATCGAAGCCGCAAACGGCGCCTGTGGCTGCTGATGTATAGCACCATTGGTGTTTAGCGACTGCTTGCACTGGATTCGGAATAGCAATTGCAACGATTCCTACTACCAATATCAAGTATGCTGCAACTAACAGCAATTCTAATTTCATTGTATAGAATTATTGTAGTAAATCACTTAACTTTTACGACATACGATTCTGTGAGATATATCTGAAAAATAATACAGAAAGGTGAGATGTCTAGAGGTAAAACTTAGTTTGAAAGGTTACCAAATAAAATAAAAAAAGATTAGGTACTCACGAAAATTAGTGTTGATTGTCGTGACACACCTTCTTCCCATTGTTACAGATAATGCCGTTGCCTAATACATTCCCTGCGCAGCCTTGGGACCCCTGATTCTGATGGCACTCCGCACCAGTAGCTTGTGCGATTTGTGTAGTCATAAGTGTGGTTGTTACTCCTACCGCCCCTAGCGCTGCTACTGTAATCATTAACAAAATAGAGCCTAAACAAATGTAGGGTAATAACTCTTTGAATTTCATATCTTATTCTCTTGTCTCTCCAGTCTCCTGACTCTGCGATCGAGATCTCTAAGATGACATCCAAAGCATTTGAACTCGTCTGTTTCGGTGTTGAGATTGTATAGTTCTTTTACTTCCGAATTGCATATAGGACATTTCATTTCTTATTTACCATAAACACAATCCACAGGTGCCAATAAAAATTTTCTAAGAATAATATCCTAGTAAGTAGGTAAACTGTAAAAACGATAAACGTCGTTCCTTAATAAATACACTTAACTTTTTTGTTTAAGTATATATACCAACAACTTAACCTAAATTTATTAATAATAATTTTTTCCAAATTCAAATAAAGTACTTGTGGTAGAACAATTTGCTTGGCTAGATATATAATTTTAGGACTGCTCATGATTACACTAACAATAGCTTCACTCGGTACATTTAGTGGAAGACTATATGCCATGGAACAGTTAACTAAGATAGCAGGCTCTATTGAGGATCAATGTAATAGAATCTTTAACTGTAAAATCAAAACAGAAAGCGTCGTTAAATACCCCAACATGGTGAGTCTATTCGACAAATCCGAGGAGATTGGCAAGACAATGACCAATAACGTCAACGATGCAAAAAAAATTCAGGAACAATCTTGTCAAAAATTAATGCAAGTTGATGTTGAACAAACAAAGGATCAAAAGGTTTCTGAACAACTACCAAAGTACTTGATCTGTTTACCTTAACTTAATTTTGATTCTATCGAAAAGTAGATGAAAAATATATGGTTCTGCGGTTTAAATCTAATACTAACTTTATGATGAATTATTTAATATTTAGAAACTCTAGTTTAAATTCACAGTATAAAGCTGTCATTCAAGATATTCTCAGATCCTTTTCTGTTTCCTAGTTTTAATAATTGAGCTATTTCGAATCCATTCTGTTTTTGATAATGAGGTTTTTGAAACTGCATATCTTAATGCAGAATCAAAGAGCTCAAACGTTTTTCCCTTAGATTTAAGACATTCTCTTATCCCTTCTCTAATCTGCCAGACACCAAGTGATAAGAAATATTCTGGATGTATTTCTCTCAATATCAACACCGACGCCTTTTTTCTTATTTTAAAAAGATATTCAGCCACAGACAATCTTCCAGCAAAATATGCTCCTGCAATTGAAGGGTAATGATCTATCTTTTTTCCTAATTCATAATCTGAACCTATATGCGTTCTACCGTTAGCATCAATCCACGATTCAATCATTTCAAAACTCCAAACAGGATCCGGGATTAATATCACTGAGTAAAAGTTCGCCAAATGATTAAAGTCAAATACTAGGTAATTATCCAAGATTGGATTGTCTCTGATTTTGTTTATTAAATACCGTGAAATGATATCATCAACTGCGGTAATACTCCATTTAGTAGGAACTAGTTTACGATTTTTCTTCGTACCCAGCATTCCTATACTTAGTACTTTTGAGATCCGACTGATATCGATATTAGTATCATAAAGGTCAATAATGGCATCTGTAGCATGTGAATCGTGGTCGTAATATTCTTTTTCAATTTTTCCATCTGCAGTTGAAGGAATAATCTTAAAGTCAGTTAAAGGCGCTGAGAATATTGTAGGAATTTCTCCAGACTCATTATTACTTAAAGTGATTTTATCTAAGTATTGTGATGGAATTTTTTCAAATGTTACAGTGCTTTCTACAACGTTTCTCGACAAAGCCATTTCTTGTAAAGATTCGATGCATCTCCCTGAAATATCATTCACATTGTGTATGATTGTTCCTTTTAACAGACTGATTCTATAGTTTATGATATCTTCAAAGGATTTACCCGTCCATAATTCGGGTTTATCTAAAATTGAGGTATCTCCATGATATGGCGGAATCATTGGACCAATTCTAACTTGTGGATATCCATATTCACCCACAAATAATGAGGGTGGAGAGGACCCATCAATAACATTGGTAGAAAATTTTTTACTATTATTATTCATAAATTGATACCAGTTTTTTTTCAGATTTTTCTTTATTTCAGCTATAGACGACATTAATCTTTAGATTCATGCTTATTGCAATCTACGGGTATTAAAATATAGGTCAAGAATCCTGTATTGCATACGCATTACTAGTTGATGATATACTGAAACTGGCACACTAACTGAGATAATGGATAATTTAGAGATTTTATCATATTATTTAGGAGATGGAAGAGAGTGCAAAATCAAATATATTGATCATTCAACTTTACTAGGAACGCAAAAGATTACCCTTGTTTAGTAGAAAAAATGGCAATCATTCAATGTGGAAAACACTTGCAATTCTCAGTTCTATTGCTACTATATCAATGTATACGGAGACGATGCTTCTTCCAGCACTTCCACAATTAATCCATGACTTCAATTTATCGTACAATACTTCGTCATGGATACTCAGTGCATATCTTGTTGCAGGTGCAGTTATGACACCAGTAAGTGGAAAATTGTCCGACATGTATGGAAAGAAGAGGATCATTGTTATTCTGATTTCAATTTACACAGTAGGTCTCATAATTTCACCATTCTCCTCTGATTATTTCATGTTACTCATGTCGAGAATTCTACAAGGAATAGGAATATCAGTATTTCCTGTCACATTCGGACTTGTTAGAGAACGGTTTCCAAGAGAAAAACTGGCAATTAGTCAGGGAATTATTAGCTCCATGTTTGCAGGTGGCTCTGTGTTGGGACTTGCAATAGGTGGAACTATAGTGCAGTTTTATGGTTGGCGTCTAACATTTTTTTCAATTATCCCAATAGCGATCTGTCTCATCATCATAATCATAAAATTTATCCCAACTGAAAAGAAACTAATAGAGACTTCTAAGATAAAGCAGAAAGATCCCTCACAAAAATTCGATATAGGAGGATCCATATTATTAGGAGTGAGTATTATCTCTTTTCTCCTATTCATCACATTTCTTAGAACCAACAGTTTTGATTCTAATGATGATCCATTAGAATCGATTAGGATTCCGATTACCTCTATATACTTTTTAATTATTTTTATTGGTAGCTTCATTGCTTTTTTGCTATATGAAAGAAGGACTAGATTTCCAATTATAAGCTCAAGCCTATTTCTTGATAGGAGGATTTTATCTGCAAACATCATTTTACTATTTGTAGGTATGTTTATGTTTACTATTTTCCAGACGTTACCCATATTGATCCAAAGTCCATATCCCGTTGGTTTCGATAATAATGCAATACAGATGTCACTAGTGCAAATGCCATTTGCACTTGTACTTTTAATTTTAGGTCCATTAGCAGGTTTAATCATAACAAGAATTGGACAGACAACTCCATTATTGGTTGGGACCCTTGCGATATCATTTGGATTTTGTTTGCTTTTGTTTATGAGGCTAAATGAGCTATACATATCAACATATTTGGTTATCATATCTATTGGTATTTCTTTAACAAACGTTAGTAGTACTAATATCGTAATGGTACAAAGTTCGTTTGAACAAATAGGCATTTCGCTTGGTATTAGTAACTTATTAAGAATCATCGGCAGTTCAATTGGTCCGACAATAGCAGGCTTATTCATGCAAACGCATTTATTTTTAGTTACTCTGCCCAATAATCAATATCACTATTTTCCATCTAAAGTCGCATATGATCTTATTTTTGGGACCATGCTAATCCTTTCTTTATTTGCAGTAGGTATCTCATTTTTTCTAGTCAAGAAACAAAGGCAAGCTAAGATTGACTTGTGAATTCAATTCAGTTGCCAGATTCAGACTTTTCAAGAAATTTTAATGTCGCTCGTTTCCTATGATCGAAAATCTTTTGAAGTTTAAACCCAACGTAAAATTCAAATATCCTCCCCATAGATCCAAAGGGTAATTTAAACTCAATTTTATCAATAACTCTTGTTCTGGATTGTGCAATCTCCTCGAATGTATGCTCATGTTTCCATATTTGAAATGGCGGTCTAAAATTTTCCTTTGGTATCATTTCATCAATATATCCATATTTTTCGAAAAAGGTTATTTTAGAGCACCATTGCGCACTGATGATTATTTTTCCAGAAAAACAAGCTACCGTACCTTTTTTTAATATGTTGTCAGAAGTTTTGATTATTTTCAGTTTTATGTCGCTAGGACTAACTACCTCCAGATGTCTTACATCGGTATAGAATTCCCAAACTTTATCTATGTTAGAATTTACATCAAATTCATAGCAAAAGCATTTCATATTTATTATTATCACCCATGAGATGAATTATTAGAACGCATATTAGAACGCATATGTAGAAACATATTGTTTAAAAATCATGAAATCTTAAACCGTTCATGGTTAGAGTAGTATCATCGAAAATTGTCAAATTACCAAGGGATAAAGTTTTTTCTATAATTAAGGAAATAGATAAACTGCCAAATCTATTTCCGGACAAATACAAGTCATTCAAAATTTTGGAACAATCAGATAATTACATACTAACAGAAGAGATCGTTTCCATTTCAGGGAAAGAAATAAAGCAGAAAGTAAAACATGTTCTGGAACCGAACAAATTGCTCAGAAGTGAAATTATCGATGGGGATACTAAGGGAACAATTCTTCTGATAGAGTTAAATTCAAAATCTAATTCAATGACAGAAATAAAGATTGACGCAGATATTAAATTTGGAAAAATTGGGGCAATAATTGGTATTTTTGCTAAGCATAAAATAAAAACAGAAATAGACAATTTTATCAATCGATATGCCAAGCAGGAAGAATGTTCAAGTTAATAACCCCATCTTGCATAGAATAGCGTTTAGATTCATTTGATTTATAATGTATGAATTTACCAAGTATTGATTTAATGTGATACTCTTTTTGAGAAACTGGGATCACATGCTCGCTATCTATAATATATCAAAGATAATTAAATTATCATTGAAAAGTAGATAGACCCGGCTCGATTTCTCTAATACTCAAATTCTTAAAATCCCAAATTAGGTTATCAGATCTAAAGGTAGCTGTCGATCCTGAATTAGTTATAATTGAGTCCTTATCTTTGTAACATCCTGCGGCAAAAAAATTTGAGTCCGGCATTTTTGCGTACCATCCTCCATCATCAACCAAATTCGTAACTTTGACCCAATAGTTGGAATTCGTATTATCCAAATAGGATTCTAACTTTACTTCAGAATTATTGTTAATATTATAAATTACTACCTTCCATCCAATCCACCTATCGACTAGTGAGTTTGTAACTTTGTTGGATTGTTTTTCATCTGTGTATCCCCCTACAAACCATAATTCTTTCTTCCAGCCTACCTTACCATTGTCATAAAGTCCTCCCATATAGGCAGTTGCCTCGCATGGGAATTCTGGATTATGTTTTCCACCTCTAGCATACCATGTTAAATCATTTTCTATCACTTTATTGCTGCTATTTTCAATTACTGAAACAATCTTTACATAACCTGTCATCTCCACGTTTCTCCAATTTGTCTCTCCCTCCAATGTCTTTACATTCATCCTTACAACTGGGACAGAGATTCTCCATGAACCATCTACTTGTCTAGTAAGATTTGGGTTAAAAGTGATTGATAAATTTTGATCATCCTTTGGATTTTCCATATTCACGTACCATTCTCTACCATTTTCTTTCGTTGGATAAATTTCTCTTATTCCAAATTTGTCATATCTTATGTGATTCTGGTACGATGCAAGTGCGGATACCGATGAAGGGTAAATGATTGAAGGCTCAGATTGGAAAAAGAAAGCCAAAAATAGAATAAACAGGAGATAAGTAACAGGGATAATTTTCATGAATCAATTACAAATATCTAAGGGCACATAGTTTATTGTCAAGTATATTATTTGATTTTGATAATCTTATTTCACCTTTTAGACAGCCTGTATTTACACGATATTTTTATAATTTTTAACTCATGTGTAAAATATTGTTATTAATATTTTGACTTTAATGTTGAATAGAATTAATATCGCTTCTACAATTGTGAAATCCTCGATAATATGTTAAATCATGGTACGATGAATTCCAAAGTTCTCCACATAGGATTTGATGATACCGATTCCTATTCTGGAAGGTGTACTACTAACTTAGCGTTTAAGATAACTTCCAAGTTAACAAGTGAATTGGATTCTGAATTCATTGATTACCCACTACTTGTTAGACTAAATCCGAATATTCCTTGGAAAACAAGAGGAAATGGGGGAATATGTCTGAGGATCAGAACGAGTCAGCCTTGTCAAATAATTGAATACTTGACAAAAATTGTCAAATTAGAATCAGATATCCACAATGGTGCTAATCCAGGGTTGGCAATATTTGAGAGTGATACAATTCCACTTTCTCTTAGGCAGTTCAGCGCTAAGGCATTGTATGATGTGCTGAAGATAGAAGATGCCGAGAAATTAGCCTCACACCTTTCGATACATATTTTCAAATACGGAGAAGGACTTGGGATAATTGGTGCTCTAGCATCAATTGGTGCTTTATTAGAGGGGGATCACACATACGAGGCCATTGCATACAGGAAAGAAGTATTTCAAGGCTCACCTAGAAAAATAGACAAATCCAAAGTATCAAAAATAAGTGTAGATACTCATCCATTTACTTTTAATAATTTTGATAGAATTCATGACAGAGTACTGATTACGCCACATGGTCCTGATCCAGTCTATTGCGGAATTAGAGGAGAGAATCCTTCTACGGTCATTAAAGCGCTGTATTATGTCTTACCTATTGAAAAACTTGAAGGGTATATGGTATTCAGGACTAACCAAGGTACCAATATGCATCTTCAAAATGCCTTGTCTTTAAATAAAATTGCAATCCATAAGGCGGGATATGTTAGGTGCAGGGTTACAAAACAACCAAATACTATACGTGGAGGACATGTTTTGTTTGAAGTATCTGACTTTAGTAATATGAAATACCCTGTAGCAGTGTACGAACCTACCGGTCTTGGAAATATTGCTTCAAAATTAATAGAGGGAGATGAGATAGATATTGGAGTAGGAGTTAGTAAGAAAGATCCGCATAGTTCAAGTATTCTGAACGTCGAGTATCTCTCAATTTTAAAAATTGTCAATGAAATGGTAACTATCAATCCATTATGTACCAAATGTGGAAAAAGAATGAAATCTGAGGGTAAAAATAAGGGATTTCAATGCAAAAAATGTGGAGATAAAAAAAGCATGAAAATACGTGTTACTAAAAATCGAGATATACAGTTAGGTTTTTATCAACCGGATCTAAAAGCACACAGACATTTGACAAAACCATTACATAGATTTGGAATGGAAAAAACATATGCTTGTATTCCGAATATTAACAGACCTTTACATGCCGAGTGGTTCAAATTATTTTGAGAAAATTTTAGTTACCATTAAGATGGATGGAATAAGCAAATGTGTGTAGCGGGGGGTTGATTTGAACTTACGGCCATCAAGTTTCAATCTAAATGGTAACCGCTCTGCGGGTTATGAGCCCGCCGGGATAACTTAGCCTATGATATCTGGCTTCCCCACCCCGCTAGTAGCAAATTGAAATTGGGCAAATATATCTCTGTCTCTATTCAAATTTAACGAACAACAGTCAAACTGGACAATTAAATCGAAGAAAATTTTGAAGGAAATGAAAGGATGTTAATTCAGAAATAGAGGTTCACCTATGCCATTAGTCAGGGCTTCTGAGCTTAACGCAGTTTCACATTCAAATTTATCACAGTATCCTCCATTCCAACGTAGATAGGTTCAAACTTAATGGCTAGTACAACAGATTAATGTCTTTCTGTGTATCTTTTCTATTTTTGAGATAAGGTGCAACGAATGCGGGGGATGGGATTTGAACCCACGAACCCCTACGGGATGAGGTTTCCCAGTCTGATCATTTCTTCTGAGCATCGTGTCTGAATCAATCTCACGCCTTTGACCAAGCTTGGCAACCCCCGCATGGATATTCAGCCTAGTTCCCCTCATTTAAGTAATTGAAGGATCATTTACAACAAACTTAACTTGACTTTTTTAGTTTTCTTATTTTAACTCTCTTACCATGTGAGGTTGGTATAATTGTCATTTTTGCATTCTGGAATGAATGGACCAATTCTTTCCCGTCGTAAAATCTATCCAAAAATATAGCTAACGCAGCAATCTCCGAATGTGGTTGATTTCCTATTGCTATATTCATATCTGCCATAGAATAAACCTCTCGAGGTACCTTACTAGCTCCGATTACTATCAATACATTCCTATCTGATCCAAAGTCAAGTGATGCCTCCTCTATATTCAATCCATACATGGTCAGATGAACAATTATCCCATTGTTCTCCTTCCATGAGTGCATCAATGATTTCCAATCCTGAACAATTTCAATGTCAAAATCACCAGAGCCGCCCCAATCAAGGCACACTTTTGCTATTGTCCCTAGGATAGTATCATCAACCTCAGTCATGAAAATCTTTTTACAACCAAAAGCTCTTGATACCAACGCAACGTGAGTGGTAGTGCGATCGTCCCTTACAAGTCTGTGCCCCAATCTAAGAACTGCAATTGACATTAATTATCTACCTTCATCGTGCTGACGTACATTTTGGATAGAATAGTTTCGAGGAGAACATCAACATTCATCCCTGACTTTGATGATATCATGACGGTGTCGTTATTGCTTGGATTCAATATTCCAAGTTTCTTACACTTGTCTCTTGCATCTTCAAGGTTTACGAGATCGATTTTATTGAATACATAAATTATCTTTGCGATTGATACTCTCAAGTGAATCAAGACAGTGAAACTACTTGATAATTGTTTTTTTAACATTTCGTAACTTTGACTTATATCTAACACCAGTAGAATAATATTTGAAAAAATTAATTCTTGTAGGGTTGATTTAAAAGCATCTATCATATAGGCGGGCAGTTTACTTATGAATCCTACTGTATCAGAAAACATTATTTTATCTCCCTTTATATTCACGATTCTGCTAGAGGTTGAGAGAGTCGTAAACAATTCCATACCCACTAATTTTGTTTCTCCTGTTAGTAGATTAAAGAGAGTTGTTTTTCCAACAGAGGTGTATCCAATAATTGATACAGTTGGAAATCCAGATCTTGCCCTACCAGTTCTTTGTAAAAATTTTCTCTTCTCTTCCTTTACGAGTTTTTTTCTTAGAACAGAAATCCTTCTTTTTATGTCAAGTAAGTGAACATCTGCGTCGTATTTGCCTAACCCGAAAAAGCCCGGTTGTTCGCCCCTCTTCGCAAGTCTCACCTTCTCTTTGACCCTTACAGCCTCATAATGCAGTTCAGCAAGCTTTATCTGAATTTTAGACTCTTCATTATTAGATCTCAGCCTAAAGATTTCAAGAATTAGTTTCTCCCTATCAATAATATCTGTTTCACACAGTTTTGCCAAATTATATTGTTGGGTCGGTTTTAATATTTCATCAAAGATTACAAACTCAATATTCAAAGAATTAATCAATTCCCTTACTTCGTCAGCTTTTCCTTTTCCGATGCCAAACTTTGATCTTGTTAAATGTTTCTGAGTCACAATACGCACTACAGAATAACCTGCAGATTCTGCTAATGACTTTGCTTCACTAGTGATGTGTTCTGCAGGGTAAGTGATAAGTATAGTAGGTTTATTCACCGGAATCAACCTCAGTATATAGTTTTATTCGAAAATGTCTTTCCAGCTTTTTGGTAAGTTCATCATCAGGTTTGAGTGATCCACTCTCTATTTTTCGTAACAATGAAGCCCGCTCCTTTATGAGAAGTCCCAACTGTTCGTGTGTAAGTCCCTGTTTCATCCTAGATTTTCGAATTACTTCTGAAAAATTGTTGACCAGGATTGTGGGGTCGTTGAAAGTAATTCTGTTGGGCATTACAATTTTTTTTGGTCTGGTGGGAACTCTAATATGATTTTTTTGCTGTTCGTTTGAAGGTTTGCCCCTTATTGAACAAGTCCTGCATACTCTAAGTACGTTGCCTTCTACATAGACCCTTAAAGGATCACCGATAATCTGAATTCCGCAAATTTCGCAAGAAGTCATAGATGGTATATTGATAAACTACCAGCTTGTTTATTTTTTTCTAATAGATGGTGTGAATACCTGTCAATCAATTATATTTACTAGTAACAAAATTTATGTAGGACCATTAATTTATAGTGGAGCTTTGCCATAAATAGGTCTAACAGATTTATTGATTCAAGTAATTTCGTCCTATTATAATATTATTTTTTGCCGGTAATGTCTTAAATACATAAAACAAATAAAATCAAACAACTGTTGAATCCCAATGAAAAAATTTCTTATCACATAGATGCACTTTTTGGTAAAGGTGTGTCAGATGTTCTTCCTAGAGAACTATCATTCTCTTACTCTAGGAAAACCGGAAGAATCAAGAGTTTTGGAATGAACGGCCGGCTTATAGGTACCTTAAGATCGGATGGAGGGATTGCCCTTACCATTTTTGGCGCTTCAATTTTGATAAACTACGATAATTTTAAACAGAACTGTATAATTCCAAAAGAAGAAGCTCTTCCATTTGTAAGCGAAGGAAGATCATTATTTTGTAAACATGTCGAATGGTTCGGTTCAAATATCAATATCGGGTCAGAAGTGGTAGTGATAGATAAATGTGGCGGTGTGCTTGCTGTGGGAAAATCAGTTCTTAGTCAATCACAGCTGTTGGGCAGAATTGGAGATGTCGCAGTGAAGATTAGAGAAGGAATAAAAAGTAGAGGAGACCAACAAAACTTATGATGCGCGGTAATCGCGAGATGAGACGAATGCTGGATAAAATGGGCTTAAATATGCAGGAACTTTCCAATATTGAAGAAGTCATCATTAAAACAGATACGAAGGAAATTTTCTTGTTAAAACCGCAGGTAATTGAAATGAAAGGTAAAGACAGTACTATCTTTCAAATAATTGCCGCAGATATAGAAGAAAAAGAAAGAGAGGTTCCTACTTTCAAGGAGGAAGACATTATTCTGGTCATGCAGCAGGCTTCAAGTTCAAGAGAGAAGGCCATAATGGCATTAACTGATACTAAGGGAGACATCGCACAAGCGATACTTAATCTCACGACATAGAACTATCGTAAAAGGCTCACAAGTCACTTGCTAATGCAGAGTTAATATATGGTAATAGGAATTTCTGATTCAGGATAATGTCCTCTGTAGAGAAAATCGTTAACGTACTGTCTGAACTGGAAAAAGATATCGAGAGTCTATCACTCAAAGTTCAGGATATGAAAAAGAGAATTCTAACCAACTCTGACAAAGAAATAGCTGACCTTCGAGAAAAAATAATAGAAATTGCAAAATCGGAATCAGAGAGAATAATCTCAGCTGCTAAACAGGAAGCAGAGGAGAAATCGCAGAAAATTTTAGCAGATGCGGAAACTAATCTGACAAAACTTAAAGAAAATACAAAACTTTCATTTGATAAATCCGTTAAACTAGTAGTTGATTCAGTATTAGACAAAAAGGATACGAGCGAGGCGTAGTAAATATTTTTAATTTAAGCCATAAAAAATTAATAAGAGTTAGAAATCAGTATATTTGAATGGAAAGCCCTTAGGGATAGGACTGAATTCAAATCAAATAGTGGTAGCAACCGTCGAGGGTCGACCGTATTATAAAATTGTAAACATGCTAAAGGCCATGAACATTGGTTTTTCTTCACTCTCTCCAGAAGAAGCTTCACAGACAAATGCGAAAATAATCATAACTACAAAAGATGAAGCATCGTTAATTAAAAGACAAGATCTAATGTATGATTTTCAGCTAGATACATTCCCGCCAGTTTTTAAGGCAATGCTGTTAAAAAATTTGAGTGGTAATCACATAGAAGATATTTTAGTGGTCGGGGTTGATCCTGGAATCAGGATAGGAATCTACGTACTATACCTACACTCAGATTTATACAGTACAGTTCAAAGCTCGTTAAGGGAAGCGATAAAATTCATAATTAACATAATGTCTTGCATAAATTCCAATAAAAAAATACTTAAAATCGGAAATGGCGATTCGACCATATGTAACCACATTGCAAAAGAAATAAACAATCAAAATAGATCGGTCAGAATAGAGATCGTTAATGAATTCGGTACTTCTCAAAATATTCTGCCAAATTGCCGCGGTAATAAAGATGCAAGATCCGCAAGGTCTATTGCGCTCCGTCCTGGCCGCATTTTCCAGATAGATTAACTATTTGATTCCCTTTTAGTCACTCACACAGCAAGTATTTAATCAACTTTCCATTATAAATTAAAATGAAGATTTTTCAATCGCTATACTTGATAAAAAATGGTATTTAGATCGCAATCAAATGATTTAGATATGTTGTTGTACTTCAAAACTTTCATTAGCATTGGGCGAAACTCACCAAGGTAACTATATTCAGAAGAAAATTACATTGAAATCAAACAGAGTTTTCCTACTAAAATTCATTGAATTCAATAATGGTTGTTTTGTTTCCCTTTCTGAAGATTTGTGCAAATTAGGTGGTGTCCATGTTTCAATCGCATCCAATAACAGGACGCAGAGTGCTAGAGTAATACCAAATATCAGGGATCCCATGTTTATGAAGACTTTATCTGAAAAAATTTCGTTAATGATAAATGGAATAGTAATAACCAACTTCAACAATAAAAATCCATTGTCTTTGAGTGAAATGCAAGAACTCATGAACGAAGTTTTAAAACTAATGGAAACAAAAACAAGTGATTAGGCATGAGAACGACAAGATTTGAATACAACAAGATCCGGGGATTTACAGATTTTATTAGTCAATTAGAAAAAATAAATCAATTAGTAAGAATAAAAAAAACTGTTAATCCAAAATTTGAACTAGCAGCTATTGTAAGCAAATTGGATAAAGGAAAGGCGGTACTTTTTGAATCAATAAATGATAGTAAGATAAAAGTTGCTGCAAACGTTTTAGGAACAAGATATAGAGTTGCATTATCAATAAATTCAAAGAATGAAAATTTAATACAAGAGAGGATTAATGAAGCTATAAAGAGTAAGTCTGAAATAACAAATATTGATGATACCATTAATTGGAATAGAATCTCAAAGAACTTGTTTGATTTGCCAATAGTTACACATTTTGAGAAGGATTCAGGAGCCTTTATAACTTCTTCTCTAGTGATAACCAAAGACAATGATACAGGAAGACAGAATTTATCAACTCATCGCTTATTGAGATTAGATAAAAGAAGAATGGCCATAAGGATGGTAGAGGGGAGACATTTGCATAAATGCTTTACTGTCGCTAAGGAACATAACGAAGACTTGCCTGTATCAATAATAATAGGAGCACATCCAGCTATTTCTATTGCAGCAGCCTACCAAGCAGCATATGGAGAAAACGAATTGAAAATTGCAAATTCATTAATGAATAATAGACTGACAGTAGCTAAATCACCTGGCACAGGTCTATATGTTCCTAAAAACGCTGAAATTCTCCTGGAAGGAACGATTCTAGCAGATGAGACAGCAGAGGAACAAATGGTCGAAATGCTAAGAACATACGATTTTAAGAGAAGACAACCCATTTTTGAATTAGACAAAATTTACTTAACAAACGATCCCATATATCATGACATTTTGCCTGGATATGGGGAACACAGATTATTGATGGGACTTCCAGTAGAATCCAAACTATTCCATTTCGTTAAGGACGTAGTTTCGGGTACCATGGCAGTCCATCTAACTGATGGGGGTTCTAACTGGCTGGTTGCGGTTATTCAAATAAGAAAAAAACTAGAAGGAGAGCCAAAAAATGCCATAGTTGCAGCATTTGCAGGGCATCCGTCACTAAAAATTGCAATCGTAGTAGACGATGATATAAATCCAAGAAATCCATCAGAGGTAGATTATGCAATTTCGACAAGATGTCAAGCAGACAGGGATCTATTGATAATTCCAAATTCAAAGGGATCAAGTTTGGATCCTTCAAGTGATCAAAATAATCTTCTAACCACTAAGATGGGGATTGACGCGACCGCCACACTTTCAAAATCAAAAGAAAGGTTTGAAATTGCAAAAATACCAGGGGAGGAAAAAATCAAACTTTCAGATTATTTGTAAAATATGAGATTGTCAAAAAGCCATCCGAAATTAGTGCTACCAATTTTGACTTTTTTATTTTATATAATAGATTAAATATCCATTATTCACATATTTCTGAGTACATGCCATGAAACCTAACAATTTCGCAATGAGAGATTGGCATCTTGAACATGTTGAAAAAGTCATTCTTCGTTATATGAAAGGAATTTCTCCCGATGCATCATCATTTGAAAAACGCAACTTTAAAAAATATAGCACTATTTCCAGCTGTTCAAAACAAATAGAATACGATATAAAACATGGGGTAACAGCACATGAAGTAGCTGACCTAATGAACAAGATAAGAAACGATGCACATTATTCCGAAGTAAGACAAAACCACGAAGCAGTACAAAGATTAGATGAACTAGAAAGACAGCTAAACTCGCCAAAGAAGTTGGGGTTGTAAAAAAATTTATCCCTATATCGATATTTTAGATCATCATGGCTGAAAATAAGTTTGTTTCAGGAAATGTTATAGTCGTTTACTGTAATTTCGTAGAGTTAGAGTCGGATGAAAGCTTGCCCCAGCACGTTTTGGAAAGAATAAAGGTGTGCAGCAAAATATATGAACGAATCATGAAATCCAAGCCTGATAAATCTAATACAATAATCGAAGTTGTTTCTGATAGTAAAACAGGAAACTTGGTAAAGAATAATCTTTTGGCTGAGGGTGTTGAAGAATCAAAAATAATTATAGAAAATTCCTTCAATAGCATAGGACGCCTATTTTCAATACTTATTGAAGATATAAAGAAGAGACCTAATCCTCCTGTAATCTATTTTATCTCGTCGTATCAACAAAAAGACATTTTTGATTTGGCCACGGAGCGTTATAAAGAGTATAAGATTCAATTCGAAGGCGCGCTTGATAAAAGACCTGAGGCAAAAATAAAAGAAGATAGAAAAAGGGAAAAAGTAAACAAAAGATACACAAACGTTAAGGAAAAGGGCAAGAATAAGGTGGTCGATCTCCTTTTAAATTATATCTTTCCTGAAAGTAAAAAATAAAGTTCACAAGATTTAATATCTAGATTATCAACGCATAACAGATATGCGGTCATCGTCTAGTTTGGTTAGGACACTGGCCTTCCACTCCAATAATCCGGAGAAGAAAGCCCGTAACCCGGGACTCTATTAAATTGGGCGGGAATTCAAATCCCGGTGACCGCAGATATTATAGGAATTCATATACTTGTTGTTATAATTAAGGAGTGAAATATCAGTTGGCATCGGAATCATTACTCAATTCATCAGTATCTTCATCTTGTTCTGTCAAGCTCTGCACCTTGGTAAAGAAAATTAATCTTGCCATTGTCAATCAGAAAAACGCATCAATAGTCTTGGAATTCCACAAATATATGCAAGAGAAAGGCTCTTCTGAAAATCATCAGGTTAACAATCTGAAGGTAGTCATCGATTTTGCAAAATTCCTAGGGCCAACTATGCTTTATGAAGTCGAGAATAGAGAACAGGTAATTTCGTTTCTAAACAGAAAAATAAAGTCATTAGAGGATGACCCCGAAAAGAGATGGATTACAACTTGGAATCACTATTTGAATAGAATTAAACTTTTTGAAAGATGGCTATTCAATTATTACCTGCGACATAAACAAAATATTCAGGAGAATGAAGAGTGGATTACACCTGACTTTTGTAAAATTAAGCCCAAGCGAACTAAGCGCCTTAGTCCATATTCTGAGAGCGAAATATGGGAACGTGACGAGTTACTTACTTTAATCAAGTACGAACCCCATCTTAGAAACAAAGCAATATTATCTCTAATGTGGGACCTAAATGCTAGGCCACATGAATTAACATTATTACGAATCAAGAACATAAGATTGAAAGAGGCCTATGGAGAAGGGGAAATACCCCACCAAGCAAAGACTGGCAGCGGACCTATACTTTTAATGATGAGTTTTTGTTATGTGCGAGATTGGATTAATCAGCATCCTTTTAAAAATGAGCCAAACGCAAGACTCATTTGCAATCTGCATAACGGGGCTCCGATAAAGGCTAAGTCAGTTTGGAATATGATGAGGCAATTAAGGAATCGCATCATGCGTTTAATAGAAACAAAGGAAATCTCTGATGAAAGTGAACGGCAACAACTAGTGTACTTATTAACCACGAAAAAATGGAATCCATATTCCTTTCGCCACAGTTCAATAACCGCCGACTCTGATTATTTACCAGAATATGCCCTGAAAAAGAAAGTCAGATGGGTAATGAATTCAAGGCAGGGGAATAGATATATCAAGTCGCGAATGGGAAATGACCTGAAACAAAAAATTCTGACATACAACGGAATAGCTGCACCAGATGAGATGAAAAAAAAGCCTTCAGTATTCACGTGTCCACGATGCGAATTGATTAATGCAATTGATAATAAATATTGTTCAAAGTGTTCCTATCCATTAGTTCCATCAGCTTTTGAAGAAATCAAGATGGCGGAAAAAAATCATATAAAAGAATTAAAAAGTAAATACGATTCGGACATTGAGTATCTAAAAAGTGCAGTAAGGGACTTGCAAAATTCAGCAAAATATTGATTAGCTTTACCCATTTGCATTCCAAAATCTAAAAATATCTTGGTGCCTTTGTCTTCTACAAGGAATTTGTTTCCGCCAATTTCATGAACTCCACCATAAAAAGTTATTTGAGATTTTGATGACAACTACAATGGCTAATTTTACGTTGCTTATTAGCTTGTCCCTTGTTCTTTTTGAAAAGCGATGTTTAAAGATTTTATATAATTATTCCTATTCTTGATAAATAGATTTTTACTCTCTAATTACGATTGATTGTATCTTAAAATCCAATAGTCTTCTATTGACTGTAGGTAAAAAGTATGTGTCTTCGTATAATCCAATAAACGCAACATAATAACCAGGTTTCATCGTAGGATAGATTTCAAATTGCCAATCTGTCTTATACTCACCTTCTAGACGATGAATGCCCTTGTCTAGATTCTGGTCAATATCAGTGGGATTTACATACCATTGTTGTTTTCCTTCTGAATCTACGAGTAACAAATCTAGGAAAGAATACCAACTTTGACCTTCTGCAACAACGCGTATGGTTCCAAATTCCTTGATAGTCATCTGTTGTGGTAATTCAACTTCTTTTATCCTTCCTTCTCCTAGTCTGGGAACCATCGTAGTTTGTGGTACATATTCAACAGGTTCTTTTTTATCATAGGCGTATGGTTTTCTAAAATCTCTTGAGACTGGATAAATGATAGACTCCTTTAGGGCCTTTTGAAATTCTACCACATGGTCAAAATTCTTGTAAGTATTTCCTGTTGAAGCTGATTTTATTGACTCTATAAATTCGGCTAGTTTTTGATTCATCTCTACATTCTTTTTGAAAATCAGAGTAGCAATCTTTCCATTCTTGGCCATACGGTATTCTTCAATAGTTGGTTGACTGTAGTTATTCCCAAATATTCCGACGTAGATATTTGAATTTGAAATTCTCGTTTCGTTTAATTTTTCTATGGGTTCGTCAGATGCAGGCCTTTTCTCAGATGAAATTGGATTAAATCCCATCTTCCTTATTGTTCTTATTGCAATTTGTCTTTCATCCTTTAATTCCTCTTCACAAGAACTAATGAAGATGTTTAAGACTTCATTATCCACGAACTGAGTAAAAAAAGGAATTAGATAAGTTTTACCTGAAAATTAAGTGACAAGTTTCCACATGCCTCTATAATCCATAATTAATTTTGTGTTTAATGGATTATAATGCCAATACTGATAGGATGCTCCGGCTGGAACTACGATGATTCTTCTGGGAGTATCTCTGTACATTACTTTCATTGGTAAAGAAAATTTGTGTTCACCTTTTACACAAAACCAATTTAACGAAGTGTGTATAAATCTGAAATTTTCAGCAAGTTGCCTGGAAGACGATATTTTTTTAGTATCGATTTCGTCACGTCTTTAAGATAATCGGATGCCAGTGGAGCTACATAAATTTTTTCAATTAGCTGCTCCAAGT